>JBCBKN010000189.1:0-8499 GCA_038521775.1 Pseudomonadota bacterium
GCCGCATGTGCGGAGAACCCGGGGCGCCGGATCCTGATCCGCACCCATCCGCAGGTGACCGCCGGGCGCGCACGGGGTCATTTCGCCCCTGCCGATGCCGCGGGGCGGGTCGGCTTTGCGGGGCGGGTGGGCCTTGCGGGGCGGGTGGGCTTTGCGGGGCGGGTGGGCTTTGCGCCGCCGCAGGTCGCGCCGCCGGCCCTGCTCCGGGCGGCCCACAGGGTTTATGCCGTGACCTCGCAGATGGGGTTTGAGGCGATCCTCCTGGGCCATCGGCCGCGCCTCTTCGGCGTCCCGTTCTATGCCGGCTGGGGGCTTGCTGATGAGGAGATCTCCTGCCCGCGCCGGGAGCGGTCGCTGACGGCCGAGATGTTGTTTGCCGGCAGCATGCTGCGCTATCCGGTCTGGTACGACCCGTTTGCCGATGCGCTGTGCGATTTTGAGACGGTGGCGCAGATCACGGCAGATGAGGCGCAGGCCTGGCGCGAGGCGGCACAGGTCTCGGTCTGCCTGGGCGTGCGGGCCTGGAAGCGCCCGACCCTGCGGGGCTTTCTGACCGGCGCCGGGGGTGCGCCCAAGCATGCCTCAAGCGCACCGCATGCGGTGGCCCGCGCACGGGCAGGGTCGGGCCGGGTTGCGGTCTGGGCCAGCCGCGAGCCCGACGCGCTGGCGCCCGCCTGCAAAGCGGCCGGCCTGCCCTTGATGCGCGTTGAAGACGGGTTCTTGCGCTCGCTGGGGCTGGGCGCGCAGCTTGTGCCCGCCGCGTCGCTGGTGCTTGACGATCTGGGGATCTATTTCGATCCCACCCGGCCCTCGCGGCTGGAGATGCTCATTGCGCAATCGGTCGAGTTGCCCCGGGCAGAGCTGACCCGCGCCGCGGCCCTGAGGGCCGAGATCTGCGCCCGGGGCGTGAGCAAATATGGCGCGCGGGCCGAGGGCCCGGCCTTGCCGCCCCGCGCGCCCGGGCAGCGACGGGTTCTGGTGGTCGGGCAGGTCGCCGATGACGCCTCCGTGCGGCTTGGCGCGACGGGCGAGGTGCGGGACAACCGCGCCCTTCTGGCCGCGGCCCGGGCGGCCCATCCCGAGGCCGCGATCCTCTACCGCCCGCATCCCGACGTCACCGCGGGGCTGCGCGAGGGCGCGATCCGCGCCGAGGATCTGGCCGATGCCGTGGTCACGGGCGGCGACCCGGCCACCCTGCTGGGCGCGGTCGATCTGGTCTGGACGCTCAGCTCGCTCATGGGATTCGAGGCGCTGATGCGTGGCATTCCCGTCACCTGTCTGGGCGCGCCGTTCTATGCCGGCTGGGGCCTCACGCAGGATCTCGCGCCCACACCGGCCCGCCGCAGCGCGCGCCCGGGGCTCGACGGGCTGGTGCACGCCGCCCTCATCGCCTATCCGCGCTACCGCGACCCCATAACCGGGCGCGCCTGCCGGGCCGAACGCATCGTCGCGCGGCTGGCCTCGGGCGATCCGCGCCTGGGCCGCTCGGCCTCCCCCGCGCTTCGGCTGCTCGCCCGGATCCAGGATCGCGCCGCGCCCTTTGCCGGGCTCTGGCGCTAAGGCTTGCGTCAGCCTCCGGCCGGTCCTAGACCCGAATGGCAGACAGCGAGGGAGCCCGCAGCCCGTGCCAAGCAAAATCACCCGCATCACCGCGCGCGACATCCGCTTTCCGACCTCGCGCGCGCTGGACGGTTCGGATGCGATGAACCCGGCGCCGGATTACTCAGCCACCTATGTGACCGTCGAGACAGCCGGCGGCGATGCTGGCCATGGCCTCACCTTCACCATCGGGCGCGGCAATGAGGTCTGTGCCGCGGCGGTCGAGGCGCTGGCCCCGCTCCTGCGCGGCATGGCGCTCGACGATATCCAGGCCGATCTGGGCGGGTTTTGGCGGCACATGACCGGTGACAGCCAGCTGCGCTGGCTGGGCCCGGACAAGGGCGTGATGCATCTGGCCACGGCCGCGGTGGTCAATGCGGTCTGGGACATGGCGGCCAAGGCGCGCGGCGTTCCGGTCTGGCAGATGCTGTGCGAGATGAGCCCGGCCGAGATCGTGGCGCTGGTCGATTGGCGCTATCTGGCCGATGCGCTCGACCCCGGCGAGGCGCGCGAGCGGCTGGAGGAAAAGGCCGGCGGCCGCGCCGAGCGCACCGCAGAGATGGCCCAGCAGGGCTATCCCGCCTACACAACCTCGGCGGGCTGGCTGGGATATTCCGACGACAAGATCCGCGCCCTGGCCCAGGCCGCGATGGCCGAGGGCTGGACCCATTTCAAGATGAAGGTCGGCGCGGATCTGGCCGACGACATCCGCCGGGCCGGGCTGTTGCGCGAGGTGATCGGACCGGAGCGGCATCTGATGATGGATGCCAATCAGGTATGGGGTGTGGACCAAGCGATTGCCAACATGCACGAGCTGGCGCGGTTCGACCCGCTTTGGATCGAGGAGCCGACCAGCCCGGATGATGTGCTGGGCCATGCCCGCATCGCGCGCGCCATTGCGCCGGTAAAGGTGGCCACGGGCGAGCATTGCCAGAACGCGGTGATCTTCAAACAGCTTTTGCAGGCCGAGGCGATTGCCTTTTGCCAGATCGACAGCTGCCGCCTGGCCGGGCCCAACGAGATCATCGCTGTGCTGCTGATGGCCGAGAAGTTCGGGATCCCGGTCTGCCCGCATGCCGGCGGGGTGGGGCTGTGCGAATATGTCCAGCACCTGTCGCTTTTTGACTTTATCGCCGTCTCGGGCAGTCTGGAAAACCGCGTGCTGGAATATGTCGACCATCTGCACGAGCATTTCGTGCATCCCGTGGAGATGCGCGCCGGGCGGTACATGCCGCCCCGCGCGCCGGGCTATTCGATCGAGATGAAGCCCGCGAGCCTCACCGCGCATGAATACCCCATCGGCGCGGTCTGGACCGGTTAGCCCTCGCTCTCAAAGGTCTTGAAGGCCTCGGCGAAATCGGGATGCCAGCGCGACAGGGCGGGCCGGTTCTCGGTCACGTCTCCCGCCGACCAGGCCACCCGGCGCCGGTCTTTTTCGGCCGGAACGTCATTGTCGGGGCAGAGGATATAGAAATCCCCCGCAGCCATCCGGGCAATGAAATGGTCCACGGTCTGCTCGCTGGTCCAGGCGGCGGGCGGCTTTTCGGGAATGAAGCGCGCAATCAGCCCGGTATAGGTGAAGCCCGGCACAAAAAGATGCGCGCTGATCGGCGCCCCGGCCTCGCGCAGCTCATGGGCCAGCTGCTCGGTGACAACCCGCACCCCGGCCTTGGTGACATTGTAGCCCGGATTGCCGGGCGGCGTCGTGATGCCCTGTTTCGAGCCGGTATTGATCACCGCCGCCGGGCGCCCGGCCGCCACCATCCGGGGCAGGAAGGCCTGCACGCCATGGATCACGCCGAACAGGTTGACCTCGATCAACTTGCGCCAGTTGGCCGGCTCGGCCCAGACCTTGGTCGGCAGGCCGATGCCGGCATTGTTCATCAGAACGGCGACCTCGCCTGCGCCGAACGCGGCATCGGCAAGTGCTGCAACCGCGGCCTCGTCCGAGACATCGGTGGGCACCGCAAACACCTGGCGCCCGGGCTGGGCCAGGGCTGCCAGCTCGTCCGCCGCCTGATCGAGCGCCTCGCCCGGCAAATCGGCAAGCACCACCCCAAGGCTGGCCTCGGCAAAGCGCTGCGCGGCCACGCGGCCAACGCCAGAGGCCGCGCCGGTCACCACCGCAAGCCCGCCTTTGGCCACTGCGTCCTTATACATGCTCCGCCTCCCTGGCTGCGTGTCGCCGCAAGTGTATCCGCGCGGCGCGCCGTCTGCAAAAGCGGTGATTGCCGGGCCTCGTGGACCGCCCCCGCAGCCCCTCGCCCCGCAGCCCCTCGCCCTGCAGCCCCTCGCCCTGCAGCCCCCGCGATCGTCGCCAGATGTCGCAACCGTTGTCGTCCCCGGCACAGGCGCCGCACGAACCCGCCCGGACGGCACAGCTGGGACTCGACAGATGCGCGCATGCATGCAAGCTCGGATCTCATGCTGAGCCTGGCTGACATTCTTGCCGCGCGCGCCCGGATCGCCGGTTTGGCGATCGAGACGCCGCTGATCCCCTCGCCGCATCTTTCCAAGATCGCCGGGCAGGAATTTCTGCTCAAGCTCGAGCTGGCCCAGCCCACCGGCGCGTTCAAACTGCGCGGTGCTGCCAATGCCGTGGCCACCCTGCCGGCCGATGCGCCGGGCGTTGTGTGCGCCTCCACCGGCAATCACGGCCGCGCGCTTGCCTATGCGGCGCAGGCGCGCGGGGTTCGGGCCACGATCTGCATGTCGCGCCTGGTGCCCGACGTTAAACGCGACGCCATCGCCGCCCTGGGGGCCGAGATCTGCACGCTCGACACCCAGGACGATGCCGAGCTCGAGGCCGCCCGCATCGCCGCGGATGACGGGTTCCTGGAGATCTCGGCCTTTGACGACCCCCAGGTGATCGCCGGCCAGGGCACAATCGGGCTGGAGCTTCTCAGCGCGCGCCCCGATCTTGAGACGTTGCTGATCCCGCTGTCGGGCGGCGGGCTGGCCGGCGGCATCGCGCTGGCCGCCAAAACGATCAAACCCTCGATCCGGGTCATCGGGCTGACCATGGATCGCGGGCCGGCCATGCATCTCTCCATAGCCGCCGGCCATCCGGTGCCGGTCGAGGAACTGCCCAGCCTCGCCGATGCGCTGGGCGGCAGCATCGGCATCACCAACCGCCACTCGCTCGATCTCTGCCGGCGTTATCTCGACGACAGCATTCTGGTGACCGAGGCCGAGATCTACCGTGCCCTTCAGACGCTCTACCATGAGGACCGGCTGGTGGCCGAAGGCAGCTGCGTGGTCGGCATTGCAGCCCTTCTGGCCGGCAAGCTGCCCCAGTTGACCGGCCCGACAGCGACGATCCTGACGGGGCGCAACATCGACCCGAAACGGCATGCTGCGATCATGCGCGGCGAGACGATCCGCCTGGGCGATCTGGTTTTGGAGGGCGTGCCCTATGCATCGTGACGAGAGCGGTGAGCGATGAACAGCCTCGCCCGCGCGTTTGCCATGACCGATGCGGTGTGGGAGCGGCACACCAACCCCTGGTCGTTCTGGACCCGTCTGCCGATCCTGCCGCTGATCGCACTCGCCATCTGGTCGCGCGGCTGGATCGGAGTGTGGTGCCTTATCCCCGTTGCAGGCCTGCTGATCTGGACCTGGCTGAACCCGCGCGCCTTTCCCGCCCCGACCAGGACCGGCTCATGGTACGCGCGCGCGGTGATCGGCGAGCGGATCTGGCTGGAGAGCAAGCGCGTGCCGATCCCCCAGCATCACGCCGCCTGGGCGGGCGGGCTCTCCCTGGCCGCCCTGGCCGGGGTGCCGCCGCTTGCCTGGGGGCTGCTGGAGTATGACGCGTTTGCGGTGCTGCTGGGCCTCTGTCTGGCGATTTTGCCCAAGCTCTGGTTTCTCGACCGCATGGTCTGGCTGACAGATGACGTCGCACCGCGGCACCCCCAATACGCCGCCTGGCTGCGCTGATCCTCAGGCCCGGGGCCGCGTCACGACAGCACGCGCCACGCCCCCGGCAAACGGAGAAAGGCTGGCCTCTGAATCTGACTGGGTGCTCAGCGCACCAGGCCAAGCCCGCGCAGATAGGCAAAGCTTGCGGGGATCCGCGTGTGGTCGCGCAGCTCCAGCACCGGGCGCGGCACGCCGCCCAGCGCCGCGATTTCGCGAAACACCGCGGTCCAGGCGATGTTGCCTTCGCCGATCGCCCAATGGCGGTCGGCATGCCCGTCAGTGTCCTGCAAATGCACATGCGCAAGGCGCGCACCCGCCAGCCGGATGAAATAGTCGACCGGCGGCGCGCCGGTCGCATGATGCGCCCAGTTCGCATGGCCGGTATCGACCGAAAGCTGCACCCCGTCGCCCAGCGCCTCGGCCAGGATCCGACGGTCATGCGGGTTGCGGTCGGCGATGTTCTCCATGACCAGCTCGACCCCGTCATCCATTGCCCGCGCCACCACCTCGGCCAGTGTTGCGCGGGTGTTCTCGATGACCATCTCGCGCGCGCTCGGATAGCCGTCGAGATTGAAATCGTCCCAGGTGCTGTAGGGTGAGTGGATCACCATCTGGGTTGCGCCGAGCGCCGCACACACATCCAGCGCCTGCATCATCCGCCTGGCGACGACCGCGCGAATGTCGGGGTCCTGCGAATGGATGGTGAACCCCCAGAACGGCCCGTGAATGCCCAGCCGCCCGGTATGGCCGTCAAGCTGGCGCTTGGCCTCGGCGACCGCAGCGCTCCAATCGCCGCTAAGGTTCTCATGGCTGTGAAAGCTCTGCAGCTCGACATCCCGCGGCGCGCCCAGCAACCAGTCGCGATGTTGCGCAAGCGCCTGCACGGGCAAGGCCGCACCGATGACGACGGGTTCGAAATCCATGACAACCCCCAGATTTGCTGTTCGGGGTGATGTAGCGATGTCTGATGACGCAATGGCGACAGTGCCGGCATTCCTGCGGCGAGAAAGGTTGGATGGCCCCGCTCAGAGCTCATGCGCCGTGCCGGCCAGCGGGCCCCGGCGCCGCGCCACCCAAATCACATAGCCTGCGCAGAAAAACGCCAGCACGGCACTTGCCGTCATCATCACCAAAAGCGGCCAGGCCGACACATCCTCGCCCAGCAGCATTCCTGTGGCCGCCGAGATCACCGCGCCGCCGCCCACCATCAGCGTGCCCGACAGGCCGGACGCACTGCCCGCAAGATGCGGACGCACCGAGACCGAGCCCGCCGAGGCATTGGGCATTGTCAGCCCGTTGCCCAGCCCCATGCCCATCATGGGTATGAAAAAGGCCAGCGGATGCAGCGCGCCCATCGCGTTCAAGAGGCAGGCCGACAGCAGGGAGGCCACGGCGACGAGCGTGCCAAACATCATCATGCGGTCGAGCCCGATGCGCTGTGTGTACCGCCCGGTCAGGAAATTGCCGGCCATGAAGCCCACGGCGATGAAGCCGAAATAGAACCCGGTCGTGGCGGGGTCGAGCCCGTAGACCCGCGCGCCGATATAGGGCGCGCCGCCCATGAACGCAAAAAAGCTGCCCGAGGCAAAGGCCGCCGTGAAGGCATAGCCCCAAAAGCGACGCGACCGCGCAAGCTCGGGATAGGCGCGGAACTGGTCGGTGAGCCGGGCCGAGGGGGTGAGATTGGTCTCGCCCAGATCGCGCAATGTGACCAGAAGCAACACCAGCCCCGCGCCCAGCATGAACACGAAATTCGAGCGCCAGCCAAAGGCCTGTTCAAGCAGGCCGCCGATCATCGGCGCGACCATCGGAACCAGCGCCATGCCCATCGTCACATAGCCGATCATCGAGGCCGCCTGGTCGGTCGGCACCATGTCGCGCACAATCGCCCGCGACAGCGCGATGCCGGTGGCAATGCCGGCCTGGGCAAACCGCGCGGCCAGGAACGTCTCGATGGTCGGGGCGACCATGCAGGCCAGCGAGGCCAGGATGAAGATGCCGATCGCACCAAGCACCACCGGACGCCGTCCATACCGGTCCGAGAGCGGGCCCAGGACAAGCTGAACCAGCGCCGTGACGGCCAGATAGCCCGACACCGCAAGCTGCACGAGCCTGTAATCAGCGCCGAAATCGGCCGCCATGCTGGGCAGCGAGGGCAGGAACACATTCATGCTCATCGCCGCCACGCCGGACATCAAGACGAGCGTGATAATGTGCGGCGGGGTTGCGCGGTCCAACCAGATGACGGCGCCAAGGCTGGCTTGTTGGTTGGACATCGTCCTGTGCCTCGTTGTCGGGTTGCAAGCCTCTATAGGTGTTGCTGCACGGCCGCCAGGTCAACGCATAGCAGATATGCATGGGAAACAAGTCATGGCCAGCGAGGCCGATGGCCCAGGCATTTCAAGGGCTTGACGGCCAACATCGGGGGCGTCGCGTTGTATCTCCGGCCGGCGGCAGGCGCTGTTCGCGTCGGAATGGCCGCGCGCCCTGCCTCAGATCTCCAGCCGGGTCAGGCGCACCGGGGCGCGTTCCACCGCCCCTTTGGGCTCAAGCAGGGCCTGCGCGGCAATAAGGTTCAGCCCGTCGCCTTGCCCGGCGCGCAGGCTGGCTTCGATCACGGCGTGCAGCCGGCCGGCAACGCTGGCCGCCGCATCGCCCGGAGCGGCCCCGCACAGCACAGCGTCGAGCAACAGGGCCGCACAGAGATCGCCCGCGCCCTTGGGATCGGCCTCGAACCGGGGCGTGGCCGCGAGATGGGCAGTCTGCGGGGTGACCGCGAGGATCCCGATCTGACCGTCCGGCAGGCCCACAGCCAGGCTTGTGACAAAGACCAGCGGCGGGCCCAGCGCGCGAGCGGCCAGAACAGCGTCCTGCAGGCTTTCCGGCCTGCGGCCCGTCAGCCAGCCGAGCTCGAAGGCATTTGGCGTGGCGATCGCCACATGGGGCAAAAGCAGCCTGCGATACGCCTCGCCCACAGCC
>JBCBKN010000190.1:0-8467 GCA_038521775.1 Pseudomonadota bacterium
CTGGCGCGAAGATCCCGACAATATTGTCGGTGTCATCCATGCCAAGGAGCTGTTGCGCGAGGTCGACCGGCTGATCCGCAGCACGCCGCAGGGGCTGGAGAACCTGCAGACCTTCGACATCATGTCGGTGGTCATGGAGCCCTGGTTCGTGCCCGAGACGACCTCGCTGGACGATCAGATGCGCCAGTTCCTGCGCCGGCACAGCCATTTTGCGCTGGTGGTCGACGAGTATGGCGCGCTGCGCGGGCTGGTCACGCTGGAGGATATCCTTGAGGAGATCGTGGGCGAGATTGCCGATGAGTATGACGCCTCCATCCCCGCCTTCACGCCCGATGCCGATGGTGCCGTGACGCTGGACGGCACGACCACGATCCGCGATCTCAACCGGGCGATGGATTGGGCGCTGCCCGATGAGGAGGCGACCACCGTTGCGGGGCTGGTCATGCATGAGGCTCAGGCGATCCCCACCGCCGGGCAGGTGTTTTCCTTCCACGGCTACCGGTTCGAGGTGCTGGAGCGCCAGCGCAACCAGCTCCGCCAGATCCGGGTGAAGCGGCTTTAGGGGCGCGGTCAGCCCGGGCGGCGCGCGGTGAAGATGTAGCGGTTGAGCGAGAACATGAACCGCCCCGCGGCGACCAGCTCGGCCTGGTCGGCGGTCCAATCGGCATGATCGGCGGTGCTGAACGCGTCGGAGCTGGCCATCATATCGGCCGCAATCGTGGCGAGTTGCCCGGCATAGCTGTCATCCTCCAGCGTCCAGGCGGTCAGCGGATGGACCGCGCGGTCGACGATCTCGAAGCCCGCGGCGCGCAGTTCCGCCGATAGATGCCGCGGCACATGGGCCGAGGCATAGACACCCGTTACCACCGCCAGGATCCGGGCCAGGAGATCCGGCCGGTTGGTGGCCCAGACCAGGCTGTCCCAATCGCTGTCCAGGATCACCAGCCGCCCGCCGGGGCGCAGCACGCGGTGCATCTCGGCCAGGGCCGCCGGCCGGTCATCGACAAAACACAGCACCTGCGCCGTTGTGACCGCGTCGAACGCGGCGGCCTCGAAGGGCAGCGACGCCGCGCTGCCGGTGCGGAACCTGCCGCCGGGGCAGAGCACCCGCGCCATGGCGACCATGGCCTCGGCGCTGTCGATGCCGTCCACACGGCCCTCGGGGCCCACGATGTCGAGCATCTCCTGCGCCATGATGCCATTGCCCGCGCCGACATCGAGCACGTTAGCGCCGCGCGTCAGGGCAAGCCGGTCGAGCAGCGCCTGACGCTGGGCGCGCATATCGCCCGTCATTGCAACGCGCTTTTGGGCCTCTGCCCCCGCCTCGTCATAATAGTCGTCGGACATCGCCCTCACCTCCCGCGCCGCAGGCACGACCCTATCAAGAGACGCGCGGACAGAACAGCGCCGGCACGGCCTGCAAAAAGCGCCCAGCCGCGACGCCGCAGCAGTTCTCTTGACGCCCTGCCTGCCCTAGAAGATCGGCGAAACGGCTGGAACGGAAGGGTGAGACATGCGGATCCTGGTGGTCAATGACGACGGCATCACCGCGACGGGGCTGGCGGTGGCCGAGGCGATTGCGCTTGAGATCGCAGGCCGGCCCGAGGATGTGTGGGTTGTGGCCCCGGCCTTTGAGCAATCGGGCGTGGGGCATTGCGTGTCCTTCGTGCGGCCGCTGCTGACCCAGACGCTGGCGCCGCAACGCGTGGCGGTGGAGGGCTCGCCGGCCGATTGTGTGCTGGCCGCCCTGCATGACGTGATGAAGGACGCGCCGCCCGATCTGGTGCTCTCAGGCGTCAATCGCGGGCGCAATGTGGCCGAGGACACGCTCTATTCCGGCACGGTGGGCGGCGCGATGGAGGCCGCGCTGCAGGGCTATCGCGCCATTGCGCTCTCGCAAATGCTGGGACCGCGCAACCGCGAGGCTGAGGACCCCTTCCAGGCCGCGCGGGTGCATGGGGCCGATGTGGTGCGGAAGATCCTCGCGGCCGGGATCTGGGAGGACCAGCGCTACGGTGTCTTTTTCAACGTGAACTTCCCGCCCCATCCGGCCGATGAGGTCACAGGCGTGCTGGCCACGCGGCAAGGGCATCGGCCCAAGCCCACCTTTGTGGTCGAACCGCATCGCGCGCCCAACATGCGCACCTATCTCTGGCTCAAGCACCCGCGCGAGAACGAGCCGGTCGAAGCCGGAACCGATGGCTATGAAGCGCAGCGCGGCGCGATCACCATAACGCCGCTGCGCGCCGATCTGACGGCGCGCGATCTGGTGTCCGGGCTGCAGGACCATCTGGGCCCGCGCTGAGCCCGGCCAGCATGTCGCTGCGGCATGTCTTGCCCCACCCCGGCAATCGGATAGTGTCGGGGCGCAGGGGTCGGCCAGGTCTGGCCGGCCCCGCCATGCGTTGCACCGGGGCGGGTCTGGTCCTGACCACAGCAAGGAGAGCGAGCGCCGGGTGAGCGGATCGAGAGACGATCTGATGCGCTTTGTCTACGCGCTGCGCTCTGCCGGGGTGACCGACCCCCGCGTGCTGGCGGCGATGGAGGCAACCCCGCGCGCGGCCTTCATGGTGCGCAGCTTTCGCGAGCGCGCCTATGAGGATGTGCCGTTCCCAATCGCCTGTGGCCAGACGATCAGCCAGCCCTCGATCGTGGGGATCATGACCCAGGCCCTGCGCGTACAGCCGCGCAGCAAGGTCTTGGAGATCGGCACCGGCTCGGGCTATCAGAGCGCGATCCTGGCCCGGCTGGCCCGCCGCATCTACACCGTCGAGCGGCATCGCCACCTGGCCGAAAGCGGACGCGCGGTCCTGCTCAGCCTGGGCTGCAGCAATGTGACGGTCATCTGCGGCGACGGCACGCTGGGTCTGCCCCACCAGGCCCCCTTTGACCGCATCATCGTGACGGCAGCGGCCGAAGATGCGCCTGGCCCGCTCCTCGATCAGCTGCGCCCGGGCGGCATTATGGTGTTGCCCGTTGGCCAGACCGACCGGGTGCAAAAGCTGATCCGCGTGGAGCGGACCGAAGCGGGGCTGGAATACACCGAGCTTGCCGATGTAAGGTTCGTGCCGTTGATCGAGGGGGTTGCGAGCGATGCGCTTTAGCCCAAGTGAGAACCGCGCCGAACCGGCATCGCCGCGACGGAGATGCCCATGTGGCGCGTGAGTGAACCAGAAGCTGCAACGGGCGCGCGGCCTTGACGCGGAGGGGTGCAATGTCGGTGGCGGGTGGAACAGCGCCCGGGACCGGCACAGACACCGTCGCGACAGAACCTGCGGCGCGCCGGAAAATCGATGGCCGAACTCTCTAACCGGGCAGGACAGGTATGATGTCAAGGCTGAGCTGGGCAGCGACGATCACAGGCGCTCTGGCGCTTGCCGCATGCGGGGACCGCACCCCCGACACAGCGCCGGCGGCGCGCGCCACCACTCCACCAGCATCGACGGTGCCATCCGCGCCTCCGCCGGCCGCAACGACCGAGCCCACGGCCGATGCGCGGGGCGTGATCACCTATCCGGATTATCAGGTGGTCATCGCACAGCCTGGCGACACGCTTGACAGCATCGCAACGCGCATCGGGGTGCCCGTGGCCGGGCTTGCCTCCTATAACGGGCTTCCCTCCGACTGGCGCCCGCGCGAGGGCGATACGCTGGTCATTCCGCCCGAGGCGCGGGTGGCGCCGTTGGCCACAACGCCGTCAGCGCCCTCGCCGTCGTCGCCGTCGTCTCCGGCCGAGCGGTCCTGGAGCCCGGAGCTGGTGGCCGAAGCGATCGAGCGGGGCGATGAGACGCCCGCACCTGATGACGCCCCTGTCGACACGCCGCCGCCCGGCGCGGTGGCCCCGCTCTCGGTTCCGCAGGCAGCGCCGGATGACCCCGCACCGGCCCCCGGTGACCCTCCGGCGGAGGTGGTGCTTGCGCCCGGCACCGAAACGCCCGAGCTGGCCGCCCCGGTCGTCGAAGACACCGCCCGGGTCGCGGACCCCGCACCCACCGAAGCGGTTGTCCCGACACCGGCCGATACCGGGTCGGAACCGCTGCGCCACACCGTTGCGGCGGGCGAGACGATCTACTCCATCTCACGGCTTTATGGCGTGCCGGTCACGGCTATCGCGGCCTGGAACGGGCTGGGCCAGGATTACACCGTCCGGCCCGGGCAAACCGTGCTTGTGCCGATCTCGGTGCCGCCCGGCCAGTCGGTGGCCACCGCACCGCCGCCGCCCAGTGCCGACGATCCGCTGCCGCCCAACCCGCCGCGCGCCGAGATCCCCGCCTCGCCCGAGCTTGACCGCTACCGCTCGGATGCCACTGAGACCGGACAGCTGCTGCAGCCCGTGCCGGGCCAGGTGATCCGGCCCTACCAGCCCAGCGGGCCGAACCGCAATGACGGCATCGACATTGCCGCGGATCCGGGCACCCCGGTTCTGGCCGCAGATGGCGGCGAAGTGGCGCTGATCTCGAACTCACTGGGCAGCCTGGGCAAGATCGTGCTGATCCGGCACCCAAGCGGCCTGACCACCGTCTATGGGCGCATCGACGAGGTCTCGGTGCGCAAGGGTGATCTGGTCGCGCGCGGCCAGGTGGTGGGGGTGGTCGCCAACACCAACCCGCCAAGCCTGCATTTCGAGGTGCGGCGCGGGGCGCAGAGCGTCGATCCGTCGACCTATTTCTGAGCCCTGTCGAGGCCCCGAGACGGAACGGATGACCGCCTCCGCCGGTTATGATCGACGCGGTTCCGGGGCCAGTTTCGAAGCCATTTCAGGGGCCGGCCGGCGACTGGCAAGGTCGGTGACGAACTGCCATGCCACGCGGCCCGAGCGTGCCCCGCGCGCCTGCTGCCAGGCGATGGCCTCGGCCCGCAGCGCCTCGCCGGCGATGGGCAGTTGCAGGGCGGCGACATAGCCTTCAACCATCGCCAGATACGCGTCCTGGCTGCAGGGGTGAAAGCCCAGCCACAGCCCGAACCTGTCCGACAGTGACACTTTCTCCTCCACCGCCTCGGCGGGATTGATCGCGGTGGAGCGCTCATTCTCGATCATCTCGCGCGGCATCAGGTGGCGACGGTTGGAGGTTGCATAGAAAAGCACATTCTCCGGCCGGCCCTCAATGCCGCCATCGAGCACCGCCTTGAGCGATTTGTAATGGCTGTCCTCTTCGGAAAAGCTCAGATCATCACAAAAGAGCAGGAAACGCCGCCTGGCCGGCCGCAGCAGGTTGAGCAGGCGGCCAATCGCCGGAATGTCCTCGCGCAGGATCTCGACCAGCGCCAGCGCGCCTGGCACATGGCGCAGCGCCTCGGCATGAACGGCCTTCACCAGGCTCGACTTGCCCATGCCCCGTGCGCCCCAGAGGAGCGCGTTATTGGCCGCCTGGCCGCGCGCAAAGCTTAGCGTGTTCTCCAAAAGCGTGTCCCGAGCGCGATCGACACCGACCAGCAGCTCCATGGCGACCCGGTTGACCTCGGCCACGGGTTGCAGCCGGTCCGGCCCAGTGTGCCAGACAAAGGCATCCGCCCCGGCAAAGTCGGTCTGCGGAACGGGCGGCGGCGCCAAGCGCTCCAGCGCCTCGGCAATCCGCGTCAGAAGCTGGATTTCATCGGCTCTGCGCGTCACGGCACGGCCTCAGCCAAGGCCGGTCATGGCCGCGACGTTTCATCCCGAAGATCGTCATCGAGCTCGTCATCATCGACCCAGACGCCATCCGCGCGCATCTCGCGCTCAACCCGCCGCTCATTGAGCTGCACGAGCCAGATCGAGATTTCGTAGAGCAGATACATCGGCACGCCCAGCCCGACCTGGCTGATGATGTCGGGCGGGGTGAGGAAGGCCGCGGCGGCAAGAATGCCGATGACGGCATATTTGCGGGTGCGCTTGAGCCCTTCTGCCGAGGCAAGCCCGGCCCGACCCATCAGCGTCAGCAGCACCGGCAACTGAAAGCAGATGCCGAAGGCGAGCAGGAAGGTCATCACCAGGCTCAGATACTCATTGACCTTGCCCAGAAACTCGATCTCGGTCCCGGTCGATCCATCGATCGTCTGGAAGTCGAGGAAAAAGCTGATCGCCAGCGGCATGATCAGGAAATAGACAAAGCTCGCGCCGATCACGAACAGGATCGGGGTCGCGGCCAGGAAGGGAAGGAAGGCCCGCTTTTCATCGCGGTAAAGCCCGGGTGCGACGAATTTCCAGAGCTGCGCGGCGATCATCGGGAAGGCCAGAAAGAACCCGCCGAACACCGCGATCTTGAGGTGCACGAAGAACTTCTCATAGAGCTGGGTGTAGATCAGCCGGGCGTCCTGCCCGCGCTCAAGAAGCTGGTCGCGCAGCGGTGCGGTCAGGAAATCATAGATGTCGCGCGCAAAGACCCCGCAGATCACCGTCATGATCGCAAAGCCGATCAGCGCACGGATCAGCCGGCTGCGCAGCTCGATCAGATGCTCGATCAACGGCGCCTTGCTGTCTTCGATCGCCTCTTCGTCGCGCATCTCGCCGCTCAGCCCTCTTCCATCACGGTCACGCGCCCTCGCCGGGTGTTCCCTGCGCGGCAGGCTTGCTGTCGGCCGTTGCGGGTTTGTCGATGGAGACCGGCTTTGCGTCCCCGGCCGGTGCCGGCGCATCGCTGGCCGCGGTCTCGGTGCCGCCCTTCAGCGCGTCCTCGGCATATTTGCGGGTCTTGTCCATGCCGAACTGGGCCAGGCCAGCCGTGCCGCCCGCCGCCATCCGCCCCACATCCTTGACCGATTGCGCGGCCTTGCGCACATCTTCAAGATCGGTCTGGCGGGCGGCGTCTTCCATGTTGCGCTGAAACTCGCGGGCCATGCCCCGCGCCTTGCCGACATACTGTCCGACGGTGCGAAACATGCCCGGCAGGTCCTTCGGACCCACCACGATCAGCGCCGCGACCCCCAGCACCAAAAGCTCGGACCATCCTAGATCGAGCATCGTTCGCCCCCCGGCGCTGTGCCGGTCAGACCTTGTCCTTGGCCGGCGTCACATCAACCACGTCATCGACCTTCTTCTCGACCGATTTGGGATCGTCGATATCCTCAGCCATCCCGCGCTTGAAGCTCTTGATCCCCTTGGCGACATCCCCCATCAGCGATGAGATCTTGCCCCGACCGAACAGCAGCACAGCCAGCACCACGACAATCAGAATCTGCCAGATACTCGGGCTCATAGTTACCTCCTAGCTCCGCCTGGTTCCGCGGTCCGCTTGACGCAGCCCGCCCCCCTTGGACCTCACTTAGGCGATCTGGGGGGCGGGTTCAAACAGGAATGGCGAAGAAAGACGACAATTTATTCCGCCGCAGCCCGGTTCTGCACATCATTCGCACCCGTGTTGCGTGCAAAGACCATGCACCGGTCCCGGCGAAAGGCGAGCCACAGCGCGGTTCCTGGCGCCGGGGTAAAGACGCCGGGCACGGTTGCACGCAGACGCTGGGCGCCGCCTGACCCGGCCGGTTTGCCCAGCCCGACCGGGTCGACCCTGTCGGGCATGACCAGCTCGACCAGGCTGTCATTGCCCATAAACCGCGCCCGCCGCACCACGCCCCGGGCCCAGACGCCATGTTCGGCCGAGGGCGCCGGGCCCTGGCCGCCGCGGTCGAAATCTATTCGCAGATGCTGGGGGCGGATCACAATGTCGAGAACGGTGCCATCGGCAATGCCGGGGGCGAGGAACCGTCCGAACGGCGTTTCGGTCTGCATGCCCTGCACGGTGCCGGTGATGATGTTGAGCTCCGAGAAAAACGCGGCCGCCGCCAGATCGACCGGCTTTGTGTACATGGTGTAGGGCGAGGCTGTCTGCACGATCTCGCCCGCCCGCATCAGCGCGATCAGATCGGCCATGCGCATCGCCTCGTCGGGCTCATGCGTGACCAGCAGCACCGCGGTGCCCTCTTGCTTGAGGATCTCCAGCGTCTCGTCGCGGATCTCGTCGCGAAGCCGCTCATCAAGCCCCGAAAACGGCTCATCCATCAACATGATCCGCGGCCGCGGCGCCAGACCGCGCGCCAGGGCCACCCGCTGCTGCTCGCCGCCCGACAGCTGGTGAGGGTATTTCTGGCCAAACCCGCCAAGCCCGACCCGGCTCAGCAGTTCCGACACCCGCGCGGCCTTCCCGCCCCGCCCGCCATTGAGGCCGAAGGCGACGTTTTGCGCCACGCTCAGATGCGGAAACAGCGCGAAATCCTGAAACATAAGCCCGACCGAGCGGGTCTCGGGCGGATCGTGGCGATGGTCGTCCGACACCACCTGCCCATCCAGCAGCACCCGGCCGGTGCTCTGGCGCTCGACGCCGGCGGCGATGCGCAAGGTGGTAGATTTGCCGCACCCCGATGGGCCAAGCAGGCACGTCACCTGCCCCGCCGCGACGCTGAGCGCGATGTCCCGCACCACGCCGCGCCCGTCATAAACCCGGCTGATGCCCTCCAGCGTCAGCCGTGCCGCGCCCTGCTCCACCACGGCCCCTTC
>JBCBKN010000191.1:0-8464 GCA_038521775.1 Pseudomonadota bacterium
GATGGCGACAAGCACAAGCGGATGCGCAAGCCGATCATCCAGGCCATCGGCCCCAAGCCGGTTCTGCAATACCGCGATCAACTCAAGGAAATGGTGAGCAGCCATATCGAAACGCTGAAGGGCGCGGGCTGGACCGAAGGGGTCACCTCGATTGCCCACTACCTTCCCGTCTCGGTTGTTTCGCATCTTGTGGGCGTTCCCGAGGAAGGCCGGCAAAACCTGCTGCGATGGGCCAGCGCCGGGTTCGATATGGTCGGACCGGATCTGGACGCCCTGGAGCCGCAGCTGGAGGTCTTGATGGAGGCCATTGAGTTCATGGCCACGGTCGAGCCCGGGAACCTCAAGGAGGGCAGCTGGTCAGACGCGCTTTTCAAATGCGTTGAGCGGGGAGAATTGTCGGAGCTGGAAGCGCGCGCGGCTTTGGCCGCCTATATCCTGCCGTCTCTCGACACGACGATCTATGCCAAGTCGAACCTGCTCTTCAATCTTGGCGAGAACCCCGATCAGTGGCGAAAGCTGAAATCCAACCCTGACCTGGTGCCAAGCGCCGTTCTGGAGGGTGTGCGCCACAGCGCCATCGTCAGGTTGTTCACCCGATTTGCCGAGAGCGACTATGCGCAGGGCGACGTGAGCCTGCCAAAAGGCGCGCGGGTGGCGCTGCTGTTTGGATCCGCGAACCGGGATGAGCGGCATTATGAAGACCCCGATGCGTTTCGTGTCGACCGCAACCCCCGCGACCAGCTGGGCTGGGGACATGGGCCGCATCTGTGCGGTGGCATGCATCTTGCCAAGCTGGAGATGGAAGTTCTGCTTGAGGCGATGGTCGAACAGATCGACACAATCGAAGTGAAAAGTCCTGAAATCTCAACAAATTTCGGGCTCTACGGGATTGAATCGATGCAGGTCAGGCTGACCTGATCCCACCTCAAAGAGAGGCCCGTGCAGGCTGACCTCGGGGCTGCGGGACCAGATCGAACGGGGCGGCCGATGCCCTGGTATGCAATCGGGTCGATGAATGCGCGTGCCGAGCAGGCATTGGAAACATCCGCGAGCCTGCTCGATGCTGACCGCAAGCTGGACCCGGCACAGGTAAAAGAAGGCGGTTGGCGCGCCCTGCACGTCTTTGACCAGCCAGACGGGACCTCCAAGTCATGGTCCGGTTTCGGGCACAGCACGCAATTTGACCGTTAGAACCTTTTTGGGACCTCCCTGATACCCTGCCTTCAGGCGCACCCGGCAAGAGCAGTGGACGACAAGATGCCAAACATCAACGGAACCTCCAGTGCGGACACGATCACCGTCTCCGGCGATTCCGGAACGATCAACGGGTCGCTCGTCGGCTCGCCCATCACCGAAATAAACACCAATAACGGCTACGATTCTGTCACCATCACCAATTCGAGCATTTCGGGCACGGTGTCCGGCGGGTCTGGTGGAATGGAAGTCGACGTTTCGAACTCCAGCATCGGGCAGTTCACGACAACTAGTGGCCAAGGGCAGATCACCGCCGTAGGCTCTACAATCGGAAACATCAGCGCCGGCTCTGGCGACGTCAGCTATGATTTGACGAATACCGACATCACGGGGACAGTCAATTCGTCTGGCGCAGACGTTACACTCACTATGAATGGCGGAACTTTTAGCGGCAGTGTTATCGGAGGCGCCGGATCGAATACTTTCACCTTCATAGATGTGGATATCGCGGATGCAACTGCGATCGGCACTGGCAATGGCGACGATACCTACACCTTTGAAAACACCAGTATTGGGAATAACTTTGAGTTTGAGGCCAGAAACGGGAACAGCATCACCAACATTTCCGGAACCACAAGCCTTGGCACCGGCGCAACATTCGATGCGGGCAATGGGAACGGAAATCAGCTTAACTTTCCCGATGGCACCGTTTTGACGGTCGATGGTTTGGGAAGTTACACAGTGGGCACGGATACGTTGCCAAGCGGGTCGAACCTGAATGGCTCATTCGTTCTGCCCAACGGTTCCAGTGCAACATTTACAGATTTCGACAGTTTCGGGTCGACCGGTGCGCCGGTGTGTTTCACCGAAGGCACTTCCATCCTGACACCGTTGGGTGAAGTGCCGGTCGAAGCTCTGGCTGTGGGCGATCTCGTCACGACCATAGAGGGCGAGGCGGTTCCAGTCCGTTGGATTTACACGCGTGAGGTTGTCTTTCACCCCGGCTTTCTCAAGCACCGTCCCGTGCAGATCGGAGCCGGGATGCTTGGAGAGGGCGTTCCTGCAAACGCCTTGGCTGTCTCGCCACAACATTGCGTGATGTTTGAGGGGCCAGAAGTCAGCACCCTTTTCGGCGTGGCGCGCGTTTTGGCCCGCGCCAAGTGGCTTACTGCCTGTCCAGGCGTGCGGGTCATGCGCGGCAGGAAAAAAGCCCGCTACGTCACATTCATGCTCGACAGCCATCGGATCGTCCGAGCCAACGGCGCGTGGACCGAGAGTTTCTTTCCCGGCCCCACGGCGCTTTCCATGCTCTCCAGGTCCCAGCGCAATGAGATTGAAAGCCTATGTCCGAAACTTCGCGCCGACCCGAACACCGGGTACGGGGCGCGCGCAGCGCGCGTCCTGACGCGCGCCGAGACGGAGCGACTTTTTCTCGTTTTGCAGCCAGACGCGTGTCGCAGCACAAGATCCGATCTGCGCCCTGCGAAAGCCGCGGCCTTTTCGGCCCCGAACGGGGCGCAACTGCAGCTTCCAAACTGAGGGGTGCGCTCATGTCGCCCATGCGAATGAAACGAGGCTGGGGAAGGCTTTGTTGGCGCGCCGGGTGTTTGGTCAATTCCTTCGGAGTGCTTTCCAAGCGTTACATCCGCTCGAACACCTAGAAACGATATCGGCGGTCTCGCTGGCGAAATGGTCATTGCCGCGGTCGGCAAGCGACTCATTGCAATGACAGATCTGGCGCTTTTCTCTGGTGCAGCGCGAAAGCGCGTCTCGACAGACCCGCGCTGCAGGGCAGGCTCGGCTGGGCCTTGAGGCCGGGCATTCGATCGGCCCCCCCCACCGCGGTTGCCAAGCGCACGCCGAGGTTGCATCCTCAGCCGCGACGCTTGACCGGAGGATGCGATGACAGCTTTCGACCGTTTCGCCGGCCGCTGGCCAAGCCGGGTCCTGTCCGCTTTGCTCATCTCGACGCTTGGTGTGCTTGCGGCCTGCGAGGATGAGGAGGCCGCGCCGGACGGCTCCGAACTGCCGGTCCGGGCCATCAAATACCTCGTTCTGTCCGACACCGCGGCCGCGCAGCGCCGCGTGCTGACCGGGGTGGTCGAGGCCAGCACGATCACCCGCCTGGCCTTTGAGGTCCCCGGGCGGGTGATCGATCTGCCGGTCATTGTCGGCGATGTGCTGGAGGAGGGGGCGCTGGTCGCACAGCTCGACCGTGCACCCTATGAGCTGCAGGTCGAAGAAGCCCGCAGCCGGCTGCGCCAGGTCAACGCGCAACTCGACGATGCCGAGAAGAAATTCGCGCAGCAGGAAAGCCTTTTTGAGCGCGACATCGTTTCGCGCACCGCCTATGACAGCGCGCTGGCGGCGCTGGAAACCGCCCGTGCCGATGTGGGGATCGTGGAGTCCCAGCTCGACCTTGCGCTGCGCGATCTGACGCTGACGACCCTGGTTGCGCCGTTCGAAGGGCGCGTGGCCCGCACCCATATCGAGCGGTTCGAGGAGGTTTCGAGCGGCGAGGCGATCGTCGATCTTCAGGATGCCGCCGCGCTGGAGGTGGTTGCGGCCCTGCCGGAGACGCTGATCAACCGGGTCAGCATCGGCCAGGAGATGGTGCTGAGCTTTCCCAGCCTGGGTCGGGTGGAGGCGGTCGGCCGGCTGGTGGAGCTCTCGCCGGTTGCAGAGCAGGGCAATGCCTATCCCATCAAGCTTGCCATTGCCGAGCCGCCCACCGGGCTGCGCCCGGGCATGAGCGCAGAGGTGATCGTGGAGTTCGACACCGGCGCGACGGGAACCGCGCTGACCGTCCCGCTCACCGCGGTGCTGCCCTCCATCACCGGCGATGCCGGCACCATCTTTGTCTTCGATCCCGATGCCGGGGTGGTGCAGGCCCGCGAGGTGCGCAGCGTTTCCTTGCGCGACAATGTCGTGGCGATCGAAGGTGATGTGTCGCCGGGCGATATCGTCGCCGTGGCCGGCATCAGCTTTCTTTATGATGGCATGCCGGCGCGCCTTTTGGGCGAAACCGAGCTGCGCTGAGATGCTCACACGTTTTGCCCTGGCCAATCGCAGCTTCGTCCTCTTTGCGGTGATCGTCGCGGTCCTGATAGGGCCGTTCAGCTTTGTCACCCATCCATCGCGCGAAGACCCCGAGGTGGTGATCCGCAACGCGGCGGTCGTTGCGCGTTTTCCCGGCATGTCGGCGGACCGGATCGAGGATCTGATCACCCGGCCGCTGGAAGAGAAGGTGCGCGAGATCGTGGAGGTCGACACCATCGATTCGACCAGCACGCCCGGCCAGTCGCTGATCAACATCACGGTCGCCGACACCTATACCGACATGCAGCCGATCTGGGCCGATCTGCGCAACAAGATGGAGGATGTCGCGCCCAGCCTGCCCGACGGCACGCAGGGCCCCTTTGTCGACGATGACAAGGGCAATGTCGCCATGGCCACGATCGCGCTGACCGGCGAGGGCTGGGAAAACTGGGAGATGCACGAGGTCGCCAAGGATCTGCGCCGTGACATCTATGCGCTGGTCGAGGGCGTGCGGAAGATCGAGCTTTTCGGCGTGCTGGAGGAGCGGATCTATCTGGAATTCGACAGCGTCAAACTCTCCGAGCTTGGTCTCGACACACGGGTGGTGGTCGACACCATCCAGGCGCAGAATGTGGTCCTGCCCGGGGGCAGCATCGAGGCCCAGGGCCTGTCGCTGGAGGTCGAGCCCTCGGGCGATTTCGAAACGCTCGACCAGATTACCGATCTGATCATCGCGCTGCCCGATCAGCCGGGCGCCTCGGTCTATCTGCGGGACATCGCAACCCTGCGCAAGGGCTATGAGGAGCCGCCCGGCAAGCCGGCCTTCTTCAATGGCGCGCCGACCATCGTGCTCTCGGTCTCGATGATCGACGGCTTTGACAGTTTCGCGTTCGGGGCCAATCTGAAGGCCGTGATCGCCGCCCAGTCGGCCCAGATGCCGCTTGGGTTCGAGACGCATTTCATCACCTACCAGCCCGACGATATCGGCATTGCCATCTTCGGCGTGCTGCAAAACCTCTGGCAAACGGTGCTGATCGTTCTGATCGTGGTCGTGGCGTTTCTGGGTCTGCGCGCGGGGCTGATTGTCGGCGCGATGGTCCCGCTGGTCATGGTGCTCACGGTGCTGGTGATGCGTCAGACGGGGATCGAGCTGGAGCGGATGTCGCTCGCCTCGCTCATCATCGCGCTGGGTCTGCTTGTCGATAACGGCATCGTGGTGGCCGAAGAGATCGAGGTGAAGCTGCAAAACGGGGTCGAACGGGTGGCGGCGGCCCTGGCGGCCGGCAAGGCGCTGGCCACACCGCTATTGGCCGCATCGGTGACCACGATCCTTGCCTTCATGCCGCTGATGCTGGCCCCGGGCGGCGCAGGCGAATACACCCGGTCGATCTCGCTGGTCATCGCGCTGGCGCTCATCGTCTCCTGGATCGTGGCGCTGACCGCGCTGATCCTGTTCTGCGTGTGGTTCCTGAAGCCCCGCGAAAAGGCCGAGGAGAGCGTGGAAGGCCGCGGCCTGCGGATCTATCGCGGCCTGATGGGGATGTGCGTGACACGCCCATTGCCGGTGATCGCCGGCGGGCTGGGCCTGTTCATGCTCGGCGTCTGGCTGATGGGCTTTGTCGGTGCAACCTTCTTTCCAAACTCCGAGCGCACGCAGCTTCAGGTTCAGGTCAACCTGCCGGTGGGCTCGTCGAGCACCCTCACCGCCGAGATCACCCAGCGCATCGCGGCCTGGGCGCTCGACAGATCGGTGAACCCCGAGGTGACCGATGTGGTGGGCTATGTCGCAAATGGCGGGCCGCGCTTTTACCTCGCGCTGGCGCCGATCGACGGCACGCCAGACCAGGCCTATCTCTTGATCAACGTCCAGGCGCCCGAGGATGTCGCAGTGGTCTCAAACCGGCTGCGCGGCTTTGCCGCCGACGCCACGCCCGAGGCGCGGATCATTCCCAAGCCGATGTCGATGGGGCCCAATGAGGCCGGGCTGGTCGAGTATCGCGTGACGGGCGAGGATGAGGTGGTCCTGGCCGGCATTGCCGAGCGTCTGCAGACGGCCCTGCGCGAGACCGGCATTGCCCGGGATGTCAAGCAGGATTGGGAGAACCCGACGGTGACCATCCGGGTCATCGTCGACCAGCAGGCGGCGCGCCGGGCCGGGGTGACCTCCCAGGACATCGCCAATGCGCTCAACTCGCAGCTCTCCGGCGTGTCGGTCACCGATTTTCGCACCAGCGATGTCTCCATCCCCGTTGTGCTGCGCGCCATTGGCGATCAGCGCACCAATGTCGACCGGCTCCGCACCCTCAGCATCGGGCGCGAGGATGCGTCGGCGATCCCGCTCTTGCAGGTGGCCCAGCTGGAGGGCGCGCCCGGCTTCAGCCGCATCCAGCGCCGCGACCTGCAGCGCGTGATCACCGTCTCGGCCGTGGCCAACAGCACAACGGCGGTCGGCCTCGACGCGATGGTGGCGCCGGTGCTGGAGACGCTGAACGCCGATCTGCCCTTTGGCTACAGCATCGAGAAGGGCGGCGAGATCGAGGGCTCATCGGATGCGCAGGAGCGGCTCTTTGCCAATCTGCCGCTGGCGCTCTGCCTGATGCTGCTGGTGCTGATCTTGCAATTTGACAGCCTGATCAAGCCGGTGATCATTTTTCTCACCATCCCGCTGGTTCTGCCCGGCGTTGCATTGGCGCTGCTGCTCGCACCGGGCGCCAATTTCAGCTTCATGGGCATTCTGGGGCTTCTGGCCCTGATGGGCATCGTCATCAACAATGCGATCGTGCTCATCGACCGCATCGAGATCGAGCGTGCTGCGGGCAAGCCGCTGCGGGCGGCGATTGTCGATGCCGGCGTGCAGCGGCTGCGCCCGATCATTATGACCACCTGCACCACCTCGCTCGGGCTGCTGCCGATCATCCTGGCCCGCGATGTGCTTTTTTACGATCTCGCGCTGGTGGTCGCCGGCGGGCTGCTGATCGGCACGCTCTTGACGCTGGTGTTCGTGCCCAGCCTCTTTGCGCTCTTCTTCATCCGAACCGCGCGCCGGGACGACGCTGCCCAGCAAGAGAGCCGGCCGCCCCCGAACCACGCGGCCTGACGGCGCGGGGACACAATACGCTCGCGGCCGCGCCGGTCTGGCTTTCCATCAGGACGGGCAGTGAGCCCTGCGCAAGCCATGGGACTCGGACAGGCCTCAGAGCTTTCGCTTGATGACGTCCTGCAACATCTTCTTGTCCAGAGAACGGTCCGCGACGATCTTCTCCAGCCGCGCATTCTCCTGCTCGAGCTCCCGCGTCCGCCGAACCTCCGACGGCATCAGTCCGAAATACTTCTTCTTCCAATTGAAGAACGTCGCCTGGCTGATCCCGGCCTTCCGGCAAACCGCGACGGGCGTGCCATCCGCCGCTTGCTTGATAATCAACGCCTTCTACGCATCCGTGAACTTCGATGCCTTCATCGTTTCCGCTCCTCTCCCAACCAAGGGATTCGATGCGGAAAACTCTAGCTAAAATCGAGGGCGCTTCCGGGGAACACATCACCATCACCGGCCTCGTTGGTGCCCCAGACTGCACCACTTCTCGAACCGATGAAGGGTCGGACCGCGTCGGTTCCCCTGACAGGGAAGCCGCACTCGCCAGGTTGGTAGCACTGGCCGTGACAACGATGGGGGCGAGACGACTCACATGCAACGCAAGATCAATCCGGATGGACGCGATCGAGCCGGGAACATCCCCGATCTCGCACTGATCGTCGAAAGGGTGACTAGAAAGCGACTAGCTAACTACGACGTATAAGGTAACTCGCTGATTTGATTGGCGCACCCGGAGCGATTCGAACGCCCGACCCCCAGATTCGTAGTCTTGAGTTTCTGTCTTCTACATGGTTTCGGCTAGTTTCTTCTACTCCGCAAAGCCATCGTAAAACAGGTCTTTAATCCGCACTTGGCTCTGCGGTACTGCGCATGGTATCGGTTTTGTGGTGGCTAGGTGGTAGGCGGGAGGCTGACAGGAGCGGAACCTACAGGGCGGCACGGATCAAACAGTCTCTGGTGGACAGTCTTAAGCCGGAAGAAAAGCGCTACGTCGTCACCGTGAGGTGCTCCCCGATCCTTGGACAGGATCTGGCGGTTTCTAAGCTACTCTCCGGGTCTCCTGGTCTGGTTGCGTGATCGTCGTGCCGATGCGGTAAACCACGCCCGGCGGCTGTCCGTCGAGGGCGGCGTGAGGCCGCC
>JBCBKN010000192.1:0-8451 GCA_038521775.1 Pseudomonadota bacterium
CCTCCGCGCAGCCGCGGCAATCGCGCTTGTCATGGGCATAGACGGTCCGGCCCCAGCGGTCCTGCACGCGGTCGACCACCGTGGGTTCGATCCGCAGCCCGCCATTGGCAAACATCCCATAAGCCGCGACCATCTTCCACAGCGTCGTCTCGCCCGCGCCCAGCGCATAGCTCAGATGCGGCGGCATGTCCTCATAAACGCCAAAGCGCTCGGCATAGCGGGCAATCGCCTCCATGCCGACATCCTGGGCGATGCGCACCGTCATCAGATTGCGCGATTTTTCGATGCCGACGCGCATCGGCACAAAGCCCAGGAAATTGCCGCTGGCATTCTTGGGCCGCCAGGGCTTGCCCGTGCCGGTGTCGATGACCACCGGCAGATCGGCCACCACCGTGGCGGGCGAAAAGCCAAGATCGAGCGCTGTGGCATAAACGAAGGGCTTGAAGGAGGAGCCGGGCTGCCGCGTGGCCTGGGTGGCGCGGTTGAACTCCGAATGCTGGAAGGAAAACCCGCCCTGCATTGCCAGCACCCGGCCGTTGCGCGCATCCATCACCATCACCGCGCCCTCAAGCTCGGGGATCTGGCGCAGCGTCCAGCCACCATCCTCGGGGTCGGCCGAAACATGGATGATGTCGCCCAGCGCGAACAGATCCTGCGGCCGCCGCGCCCCGGTCCAGCCCGCCTTGCGGATCGGCACGAAATGCCCGTCCTCATCGTCCGGCACATCCTCGATGCCGATGCGGATGGCGTTCTGCCCGACCTGGGTGACCAGCGCCACATGCCAGCCGGGAATGTCGCGCGGCACCCGGGCATCGGCCAACGCCTCGCGCCAGGCCGCCTCATCCTCCAGGATCCCGGCCTCCAGCAGCGCCGGCGACAGCCGCCCGGCCGGGCCGTGATACGTGCCCAGACTGCGGTCGCGCGCCTCCAGCCCCGCCCGCAGCGCCTTGGCCACCTCGGCCTGCACCGTCTCGTCGATCGTGGCGCGCACGGTCAGACCGCCGCCCAGCACCTGATCCTCGCCCATCCGCTCGGTCAGCTGGCGCTGCACCTCGGTGGCAAAATAATCCCGCGGCGGGATGCGCCGTGCGGCAACCACGATCTCGCCCGACTGCACGGTCGAGAGCGGCTGCTCGCGGGCCGCATTGGCCTCCGCCGCGGCCAGATAGCCGTTCTCCACCATCTCGCGCAGCACATAATTGCGCCGCCAGACCGCCCGCTCGCGCTGGTTCACCGGGTGCAGCTTGGAGGGCGCCTGCGGCAGCGCGGCCAGATAGGCCGCCTCGCCCGGGGTCAGCTCCTCCAGCGTCTTGTTGAAATAGGCCTGGGCGGCGGCCGTCACCCCATAGGCGTTCTGGCCCAGAAAGATCTCGTTGAGATAAAGCTCCAGGATCTGGTCCTTGCTCAGCGTGCTTTCCAGCCGCACCGCCAGGATGATCTCCTTGATCTTGCGCTCGCCCGTCCGCTCGCCCGAGAGCAGGAAGTTCTTCATCACCTGCTGGGGAATGGTCGAGGCGCCGCGCAGATTGGCGCCCATCACCGCATCGAAGACCGCCTTGCCGATGCCCAGCAGGTCAAAGCCCGGATGGGTGTAGAAATTCTTGTCCTCGGCCGAGATGAAGGCGTGCTTGACCAGATCGGGGATCTCGTCGATCGGGGTGAACACACGCCGCTCGCGCACATATTCGGCCATCAGCGCGCCATCGCCATTGTAAAGCCGGCTGATCGTGTCGGGCTGATAGGCGGCCAGGGTCGAGGTGTCGGGCAGATCGCGGCCATACATCCAGACCATGACCATCACGCCGATCAGCGCAAACACCCCGCCGATCGCGCCCCAGGCGAACAGGAACCCAAAAAACTTCAAGACAGAGCGCAGCATGACATCCGACCTGCAGACCCACGGCCCCACCGACCGCGCAACGCGCAGACAATAGCGATCCCGCGCACAGGATTGGACTCCTTTCTTGCCGCATCTGTGGCCCCCGGCACAGCGCGCGGCGTCAGCGGGGGTATCGGCGGCGGGCCGGGTCCGGCCGCCCGGGGTTCGTCAGCGGCGGGCAATGTCCAGCCACCCGGGCTTCGCCATCAGCGGCGGGTAAGGCCCAGCCGCCCGGGCTTAGACATCAGCGGCGGGCAATGCCCAGCCGCTGGGGCTCATCGGCATGCCAGGTGAGGATCGCGGCCACCAGCTCGTCCGACACGGCTTCCAGCCAGGCATCCGAGGCGAGCCGCGCCCGGTCCTCGGCATTGGTCAGAAACCCAAGCTCGACCAGCATCGAGGGGATCTCGGCCGACCGCAGCACCCGGAACCCCGCGGCGCGATGCGGGTTGCCGCTCAGCGTCCGGTTCGACCGCGCCAGCACCCGCACCACCGTCTCGGCCAGCCGGCGCGAGGCTGCATTGGTCTCGTTGCGCGCAAGATCGGCCAGAATGCGCGTAACCTCAGGGCTGCGCGGCGCCTCGCCTGCCCCCGGCGCCTCGGCGGCCGAGACATAGCGCGCGGCCTGCGGCGCGAGATCGGCGCTGTTTTCCAGCCGCGCCAGCCGGGCGGCGGCCGCATCGCTGGCCGCATCCGACAGGGTAAAGACCGACACCCCCCAGGCCGTGCCGGTGGGCTCGGTATTGGCATGCACCGAGACAAAAAGATCGGCCCGCAGCGTCTGCGCCATGCCGATCCGGGCATCGAGCGGCAAAAACACATCGGCGTCGCGGGTCAGCCGGGTGCGCAGGCGCCCCGTGGCCTCCAGCCGCGCGGCCAGGATGCGCGCGGCGCGCAGCGCGATCTCCTTTTCGACCAGCCGGCCGCGCACCGCACCGGGGTCGATGCCGCCATGGCCCGGGTCGATCACCACCAGCGGCAGGCGCCGGTCGGGCCGGGGCGGCGGTGCCACCACCCTGCGCGGCGCAGGGTCAAGCGGCGGGCCGGCGGCCGCGGCAAAGGCCTCCGGCGAACTCGGCACCAGGCGAAGGGACAATCTGGCCAGCGCCTGCGGCTGATCGGGCGGCACCGGCGCATAGACCACATGGGCCACCCGCATCGGCGCGTCCAGAACCAGCTCCAGCCGCCCCCATCCGTCGGGATGCTGGGCAAGCCGGGCCTCAGCCACCGGCCCCGCGTTCGGCGCGTTCGGTGCGCTCAGTGCGGCCGGTGCGTTCGGTGGGTTCGGGGCCTCCAGCGCCCAGGCGAGCCCTGCCAGGTCGAGCACCACCCGCCGCGGCGCCTCCAGCGTAAAGACCCGCAGATCGGTCCGCCGCGTCATGCTCAGGGACAGCGTGACCGCCGCGCCGTCACGCTCAAACGCCAGCGCAACCGCCCGCGGCAGATCGGACATTGGCAGATCGGATATCGGCGCCATGGGCAGCTCTTCCGCCGGCGCAGCCACATCCGTGGCCGGCGCAGAGGATGCCGGAGAGGTCAGTGCAGCCCGGCGCAGCGCGGCTGGCAGCACCGAGACCCGGGACGAAACTGGGGACGAAACTGGCGCCAAGATCGGGGAAAGGGGGTCCGCCGGCGTCACATCGCCGATGTCCCGCGCCGGCGGCGCTTGCCCGTGCAACGGCGCAGCACGCGCCGGGCGCGGCTGGGCCAGCGCCGCCTGCGCGGAAACTGCCTCCACAGCACTCGGGTTCTGGCCGGGCACCGCCGCGCGCAGCATGGGCTCTGGCCCGCTCTTCGGCCCGTTCTCTGGCCCGCTCTCTGGGGCCAAGACCCAGACCGCAGCGCCGATCAGCAACGCCCACGCCCCAACGGCGCGCATGCCCGCGCCCAGCATGCCGCGCGCGGCGCGGCGCCAACGCCTTCTGCTCATGGCCCGCCCTTTCTTGCCGCCGGAAAGGCCGAACATGCCTGCCAACCGGCGCCAGTCTTTTCAGGGGTTTGTTGCGGGTTCTTACCTCAATTCCGCAGTTTAACGCTTTCGATACGAAAAACAAATTGTCTTTTGACGCCGCGCCGGGCTATTGTTCATGTGAGAGAGGAGCCGGGCATTGTCCGGCAGCCGCTCACCTGCGTGACGACAGGTCCCCAAGGCGGGACGCGCCCGGCACGGCCGGGACCCCTAAACCGCGGACCAGCCGTCGCAGGGCCGGACAGTCAGGCCGGCACGGAACTTATACAGGCGTCATTGGCGCCGGAGAAACAACCGCGATGCAACGCGCACCTGCCAGACGGATGACCCCGGAGCGGTTCAAAACACCGCCGACCGGCCCGCGGCAGCTTCGCGCCCCCTCGCCAGATAGATCGCGCAGCAGGATCGCCGGACCACGCGTCCGGCCATGCTGCGTGGCAGAAGGACATTATGGCCCAGAAGATGCTCATCGATGCCACCCACCCGGAGGAGACCCGGGTTGTTGTGGTCGACGGCAACAAGATCGAAGAATTCGACTTTGAGTCGATCAACAAACGGCAGCTTGCCGGTAACATCTACCTCGCAAAAGTCACCCGCGTAGAGCCCTCGCTGCAGGCGGCCTTCGTCGATTACGGCGGCAACCGCCACGGCTTCTTGGCTTTTGCGGAAATCCACCCGGATTACTACCAGATCCCGGTTGCCGATCGCGAAAGGCTGCTTGCCGAGCAGGCCGCCGAGGCCGAGGCCGAAGACAGCGATGGCGAGGCGCGCGAGGAAGCCTCGTCGCGCAAGACCGCCAAGCGCCGGCGCCGGAGCGGCAAATCCCGCAGCAAGGGCAGCACGGCCGACGCGCCCGCCGAAACCGGTGCCGAGACAGTTGCGGAGACTGCCGCTGAGACTGCGGCCGAAGCTGTTGCCGTCACAGCAGCCGTCACTGGGACCGACACTTCTACGGAGGCCGACGCATCCGCGCCGGATGCCTCCGCCGAACCCCAGGTCGCGGCCGACGCACCCGCGGATGAGGCCGCAGCCCAAGCAGCGGATGCGGCGCCCAGTGAAGCGCCCAGTGCAGCGGCGCCCGACGAACCGGGCGTAGCGGCGACCGACAATGGAACGGAAACCGCGGCCGGTCTTGAGGACGAGCCCCAGACCCAACCTGAGGGCGAGCCTGAGGCCAAGGTTGAGGCCAAAGCTAAGGCCGACGCCAAGACCGACGGTGAGACCGACGCCGAGACCGACGGTGAGACGGGCACCGATCCCGACGACAGCGGCGCCCCCGACACGACCGGCGGCAGCACCCCGCGCAGCATTGCCGAGAGCGCCGGCATGGCCGAGGATGACCGCGTGACCGGCGAGGCCGATGCCCCAGGTTCGGCCGACGCGCCCGCAGAGGGCAGACCCGCGGTGGACGACTCCGCAGTGGGCAGCCCCGCAGAGGATGGCCCCGCAGAGGATGGCGGCGTTGATCCCGGCGCGGCAGAGGCAGACCCAGCCGATCCCGGCATGGCCGAACCTGCCGCCGCCGAGGCCGCCTCCTCGCCCGCGGATGCCGCATCGCAGGACGGCCCGGCCGCAACAGACATTTCCGACGCGCCGCGCATGGGCGACGCAGCGGCGCCCGATGACGCGATGTCTGGCGCCGAGACCGCGGAGACCGCCGATCCGGCATCCCCAGCCGATCCGGCGACCGATCCTGAGGTGACCGGTCCTGAGGTGACGGAGACCGACCCGAGCGCGGCCGCTTCCGCCGATACCGATGCCGAGGCCGCCGCAGCGGGCGTAAAGGACGCTGGCGCAGAGGATGCTGGCCCGGAGGATGCTGGCCTAGAGGATGCCAGCACGGAGGACGTGGCGCCAGGCCCGGGCGACACCGCCAAAGGCGAGGACGCCGCCGCCCCGGAGCCTGTGGAATCGGTCGGCGCGCATGACATTGCCGAAGAGATCGCCCCGCGCCGCGCGCCCAGCCGACGCTACAAGATCCAGGAGGTGATCAAGGTCCGCCAGATCCTCCTGGTTCAGGTCGTCAAGGAAGAGCGCGGCAACAAGGGCGCCGCCCTGACCACCTATCTCTCGCTGCCCGGCCGCTATTGCGTGCTGATGCCCAACACCGCACGGGGCGGCGGGATCAGCCGCAAGATCACCTCGGCGGCCGACCGCAAAAAGCTGCGCGAGATCGCCAATGAGCTGGAGGTGCCCAAAGGCGCCGGGCTGATCATCCGCACCGCGGGGTCCGAACGCACCAAGGCCGAGATCAAGCGCGACTATGACTATCTCATCCGGCAATGGGACGAGATCCGCACCCTCACGCTCAAATCGGTCGCGCCGACGCTGATCTATGAGGAAGGCAGCCTGATCAAGCGCGCGATCCGCGACTATTACAACCGCAGCATCGACGAGGTGCTGGTCGAGGGCGAGCAGGGTTATGCCGAGGCCCGCAACTACATGAAAATGCTCATGCCCAGCCATGCGCGCAACGTCAAACGCTATGACGAGCCGATCCCGCTTTTCAGCCGGTTTCAGGCCGAAAGCTACCTCGCCTCGATGTTCAACCCGGTCGTGCAGCTCAAATCCGGGGGCTATATCGTCATCGGCGTGACCGAGGCGCTGGTGGCCATCGACATCAATTCCGGCCGCTCGACCCGCGAGCATTCGATCGAGGAAACCGCGCTCAAGACCAATCTTGAGGCCGCCGATGAGATCGCCCGCCAGCTGCGGCTGCGCGACCTCGCCGGGCTCATCGTCATCGACTTCATCGATATGGAGGAGCGGCGCAACAATGCCGCGGTCGAAAAACGCGTCAAGGAGCGGCTCAAATCGGACCGCGCGCGCATCCAGATCGGGCGGATCTCGGCCTTCGGGCTCCTGGAGATGTCGCGCCAGCGCCTGCGCCCCGGCATTCTGGAAACGATCACCTCGCCCTGCCCGCATTGTCACGGCACCGGCCTGATCCGCTCGGACGAATCGCTCGCGCTCACCATTCTGCGCGAGCTGGAGGATGAGGGGGTGCGCCGCCGTGCGCGCGAGGTGCTGGCCGTCGCCCCGGTGGGGGTGGCCAATTACCTGATGAACCAGAAGCGCGAGGCACTGACCCGGTTTGAACAGCGCTACGGTATTCCCGTTCGGGTGGAGTGCGACCCGAGCCTGATCAGCCCCGAATACCGCATCGAACGGTTCAAGACCGCCAGCCGGGTGATCCCGATCTCCGAGACGACCGCGCCGATCACGGTCGACAGCGCCCTGGCCGATGAGGATGACGCCTTTGATGAGGCGGAGATCCTGGCCGATGACGAGGCCGCCGAGGCGGACGGTGTCGAAAGCATCGGCGAGGATGCGCGCCGCGACACCCGGGCCGATGCGCGAGCAGATGCGCGGGGCGATGCGCGAGCAGACGCGCGGGGCGACGGGCAAAACGACGCGCAGGGCTCGGGCCGCAAGCGCCGGCGCCGGCGTCGGCGCCGCGGGGGCGCCGGCCCCGAGGGGCGGGACGAGGCCGCACATGCTGATGCCGGGCGGGCCGATGATGACGGCGTGAAGGACGCGATCGAGCGCTCCGCCGAAGCCGGGACGGATGATGACGCGGCACCGGCCGCCGAGGCGGATGGGGTCGCAGAACGGGTCGCAGAAGGGGTCGCAAACCCGGCCACGGATGCCGCGCCGGATGCCCAAAACGAGAAGCCGCGGCGCAGCCGCTCGCGGCGAAAGCGCAGCGACGAGCCGGCCGCCAGCCCGCAGACCGCGCCCGATCCGCTGGCGGTGATGGATGGCGCCGGCGAGGCCTCCGCGCCGCGCGAGATCGACGACACCAACCCGCTGGGCCCCATAGAGCAGGCCGCCGACAGTGCTGCGGATGCCGCCGAAGTGACCGTGCCCGAGGCCTCGCCCCGCCAGGCGGTCTCGAAAAACGCCGCGGCACCGACGGCCGAGGACGCTGCGCCGGCTGAGGATGCAAAGCCCAAACCGAAGGTGCGCCGCCGCCGCAGCAAAAAGACCGAGGCCGCAGCTGAGACTGCGACCGAAGCGGTAACCGAGACTGCGGCCAAGACTGTGAGTGACGCTACGGCCGAGGCTGCCGGCGACGCGGGGCCAGGGTCGCGTCCTGCGTCGGCTGCCGAGACCGAGAGCCCCGCGACCGAAACCGCCGCGACCGAGAGCCCCGCGACCGACAGCACGCCAGGGACCGGCACCGAGGCCGCCGAACCCGATCCGGATCGGGGCGCTGCGCAAGCGGCACTCCCGACCGATGGCGCCGTGACGGCAGATGAGGCAGTCCCGGATCCGCACGCCAATACGGCCGCCACACCGGCAACGGACCCGATGACCGAACCGGCTGCCGAGGCGGTGGGCGCTCCGCCGAGCGAAACGCCGAGCGATACGACGGGCAAAACGACCGGCAAAACGACGGCCAAACCAACGGGCAAACCAACGGCCAAACCAACGGGCAAACCGACGTCCGATGCTGCGTCCAATCCCCCTGCGGCGGACCTCCCGACCTCGGACCTCCCGACCTCGGACCTCCCGACCTCGGACCTCCCCGCGGACGCGTCGGCCGAGCTGGCGGCGCCGTCCGAGCCGGGGGATGCGCATGACGCGATCTCTGCAGAGA
>JBCBKN010000193.1:0-8450 GCA_038521775.1 Pseudomonadota bacterium
AGGCGCCTCCGGGCCGGATACGCAGATCGGCACAGGCCCGGCCCACGCGACCCGCCCGGCACTGGCCGCCCGCCCGGCACTGGCCTCCGGCCGCTCCGCCGCCGCGCCCGGGCCCCCGCAGGCGCCAGGGTTGGGGTCGGGGTCGGGGACGGATGCCACCTCTGCCACGCCGGTCCGCCCGGTCGGGTGCAAAGACCCCGGATCCCGGGCCAAAGAGGTCTCCAGCGCCGCGCCGCGGGCGGCAAAATCCGGGCCCAGCCGTGGCCAGACCGGCCCCAGATCGGCAAGCAGGCGCGGCAGGCCGAGCCCATAGACCGCCACCCTGCCCCGCGCCGCGGCGCGCCGGATCTCCAGCCAGCCCAGCTTGCGCAGCCGCGCCATCTCGCGGCGCACGGTGCGGGGGTCGACCTGCCAGAGCCGGGCGATCTCGTCGCGCCCGATCGCCAGCCGGTCGGTCTGCCAGTTGTAGCGCGCGGTCAAGAGCAGGATCAGGCGCAGCGCCAGCCGCTGACCCGATGCCCCCGCCGCCAGCCCATGCAGCGCCAGGGCCGCGAGGAGATCATGCCGCCGTGCCGCCAGCGCGCCGGGGCGCGGCGGGTCTGCGGCTGGCACCGGGCGTTCCGCGCGCCCTGCCGGGGGTGCCGCCGGGGGTGCTGCCGACGCCCCGTTCGACGACCAATGCGAGGACCCGAGCGAAAACCCGCTCGAACCCTTGTCCTGCCACCCGTCGGGCGACCGGTCTGGTGATCCGTCTGGTGATCCGTTGGACGACCCGTCTGGCAAACGGTCGGGCGACCCGTCGGGCAGACTGCCCGAAGACCCGTCCGACAGGGTCCCCTGCCCTCCATCGCCTGCCCGCTGCGCGTCCAAGCATCGCAGGTGAGAGCTGTCGCTCACCATCGCGTCACCCTCATCCGGCCTGGTGGCTGAGCACCGGGTTTCCGGCGGCCCATTGCCCGCTTTGCCTCTGTGTTCTGCCCAAGAGCCGTCGTTCTTCGCAGCTCGTGGCGAATTTGCGTCCAATCGCTCTGGCTTGTCAAGGGGCGGGCGGTCTGAGCGCCCAGGCACCCCTCATCCTTGACCCAAAATGCCCTGCGGTGAAAGAGAGTCTCGGGTGATGGGGGACATCGCATATGTCCCCTCATAGGGACGGATCTGTCCTCCAAACGCCCGGCCCTGGTCCAGATCTGTCCCCTCAATCCGCCTCCGACCCCAGGTCTCGCGGCTGGGTCACGGCTTGAATGCCCAGGGCGTTGCAGTGAGGGCGGCAGGCGGTCGGCACAGAGGTTTCGGCACCGCGCACGGCCGATTCGCGGTCCAGTGGCACTCCAGTGGCCGTCGACGCGGCAGATCGGAGGCCGGGACCGGCGCTTTTCTCAAAAAACTCCAGCGGGCCGCTTGCCAGAACAGCAAAACCAACGTAGTTTCGGCCCCGATCTGAATTGGCGTCCGCACGACGCCGCAGCTTCCCCGCGGGGAAGATCGGGCCAGCTTGCCCCTCCGGGAAGGCGGGATGACGCGTCGGGAAGGGCTGCATCGGAGCGCGCCGTGTCGGGGATGGATGCGGCGCAGGGATCTGCCAGGCGGCAGGGAGGAGGCACAGATGTACACCCATCGCGAGCTGGCGGCGCTGCAGGCCAATGCGCTGCGCATGCAGGGCTGGATCCGGGCGCAGACCTTCAGCCCCGAGGCGCAGAAGACGCTGCGGCGGTTCTCCTCCTGGGAGGTCTCCGAGCTGATCCTGAAGATCAACCAGTCGACCTTCCGGGGCCGGCTGGCCGCCGATCCCTCGCTGCCCGCGGGGCTGGTCGAGGAGGAGGGCCGGCAGCGCTGGTACAGTCTGGAGGAGATCAACGAGCTGCGCCGGCGCATGCCGGTCAACCGCCGCTCGCTCCTGCCGCCCCGCCCGCGCGGCCGCCGGGCCCTGCGCGCGGCCATCGCCAATTTCAAGGGCGGGGCCGGCAAATCGACCGTGGCGCTGCATTTCGCGCATGCCGCAGCGCTTGACGGGTACCGGGTGCTGACGGTCGATTTCGACCCGCAGGCGACGCTGTCGCATTCCATGGGGCTGACCGATGTGGGCGAGGAGCGCACGGTCTGGGGGATCATGGCGCGCGATCTGATCCGCGAGACCGAGCGGATGAATGCCATGGCCCTGTCCGGGGCCGAAAGCGGCGCCGCCCTGCCCGCGCGCAGCCTGCCGGGCAGCATTCGCGGGCTGGGGCTGGAGGATCTGCGGGTCACCGATTTCCTGCGCCCCACCCCCTGGCCGACCATCGACATCATCCCCTCCTGCGCCAATGCCGCCTTTGTCGAGTTCGCCTCGGCACAGTACCGCCATCTCAACCCCGACTGGTCCTTCTTTGCGGCCATGGCGCGCTATCTCGACCAGATCCCCGATGAGGCCTATGACCTGATCATTTTCGACTGCCCGCCGGCCATTGGCTATCAGTCGATGAATGCGGTCTTTGCGGCCGACATCCTCTACATCCCCTCCGGCCCGGGCTATTGGGAATATGACAGCACCACCTCCTTTGTCGGCCAGCTCGCCGAGGCGCTGGAGGATCTCGCCCAGGGCTTTCCGGGCGCCGCGGCCGGGCCTGGCGGGGCCATGGCGCCGGGCGGCAGCTTCCCCGCGGGGAAGATGGCGCTGCCCAAGGCCTTTCTCGACCTGCGCTTCCTGCTCACCCGGTTCGAGCCGGGCAATGCGCTGCACAAGGCCATGGAGGAGGCGTTCCGCACCGTCTGGGGCGCGCGGGTGACCGCCCATCCGATCGAGCTCACCCGGGCGGTCGAACAATCCGGGCGGTTCCTCTGCTCGATCTATGAGATCGACTATCGCGACATGACCCGCGAGACCTGGCGCCGGGCCCGGGCCAGTTTCGATGCGGCCTATGAGGAGTTCCGCGCCACCGCCCTGGCGGCCTGGGAGCAGATCGAACCCGGGGCGGAGGATGCCGCATGAGCCGCAAGCGCCGCGACTTCTCCATATCCGCGCCGCCTGGCGAGATTGCCCCCGCGGGGCCTGCAATGGGCGCGGACGGGCGGGCGATGCATGAGGGCGCGGCCCCTGCCCCCGCCCCCGGCCGCCCGGCGCGGGGCGGCAAGGATGCCGCGGCGGCACCGGCGCGCGAGGCGCCGCGTGCCGAGGGGCCACTTGGCGAGGGGCCACTGGGCGAGACCCCGCGGCGGCGCAGCCCGATGGCCGCGGCGGTCCATGAAACCGCAATGGCCAGCCAGGCGCGGGCCGAACAAGCCGCCGCGATCCGGGCCGAAAACGACGCGCTGGCCGCCGAGCTGGTGCGGCTCAAACGCGCGGGGCTGGTCACAGATCTCATTCCGCTCGACCAGATCCATGCCCGGCGGCTGGTGCGGGACCGCGCAGCGGGGCCGGATCCGGAGCTGGCCGAGCTCATCGCCTCGATCCGCGCGGTGGGGCTTTCCAACCCGATCCGGGTGGCGCCGGTCGCGACAGCGCCGGGCGTGGGCAGCATGGCGGGCGCGGGCAGCATGGCAGGCGGGGCGGCCGGTGGCATGGCGGATGCGGCGACGGGGCAGGGCGGCTATGAGCTCATCGAGGGCTGGCGGCGGGTCTCGGCCTATCGGGCGCTCTATGAGGAAACCGGTGCGGAGGCCTGGGCGCGGATCCCGGCGGCGATGGTGCCGCAGGGCAAGACGCTGGCCGAGCTTTACCGCCGCATGGTCGATGAGAACCTGGTCCGGCGCGGGATCTCCTTTGCCGAGATGGCCGAGCTGGCGCGGCGCTACGCCGCCGATCCGCAGACCGAGGCGGAGGATGTCGATGCCGCGGTCACCGCGCTCTACCAATCCGCGGGCTATCAGAAGCGCAGCTATATCCGCGCCTTTGCCGAGCTCTTGGACTGGCTCGACAAGCATCTGGAGCATCCCGCCGCGATCCCCCGCAAGCTGGGTCTCGACCTGCGCCGGCGCATCGACGCCGCACCGGGGCTGTCGGCGCAGATCGGCCAGGCGCTGCGCGCCGCCGGGCCGCGCAGCGAGGCCGAGGAGCTGGCGATCCTGCGCCGCTTTGCCGAGGAGGGGGGTGCGGCAGCCGGGCCCCCGGCGCCGCGCGACCTTCCCCGCGGGGAAGCCGCCGCCCCGGGGCGGACGGGGGCGGCGCGCACCAGCCTGCGGCTTGACACCGGCGCGGGGCTGGTGCGGGTGACCGCGGGGCAGGGACGGCTCGAAATCCGGACCGACCGGGATTTTGCCGAGACCGACCGGCGCCGGCTGGAGGCCGGGCTGCGCGCGCTGCTGGCCGAGTTGGACCGGCCGGACGATGTTTAACCATATGACCTAAAACGGATTTCAGAGATCCTGGCGCAGCATGTCGGTCACCAGCACATCATTGACCGCCTCGCCCATCACGCCCTGGGCAACCGCCAGCAAGCGCCCGCGCAGATCATCGAGGATCCGCGTGTCGGTCAGCACATCATGGAACCCGCCCGCCCGTTCATGCTGAAAGAGCACCCGCAAGAACCCGTCGCGCAGCTTGGGCTCGCGCGCATAGACATCGTTCTCGGCATCCGGCGTCACCTCCAGCGAGATCGACATCACGATCATCGAGGCGACCCGGCCCTGGCCCATCACCGGGACCACGAACTGGCTGTCGAGATTGGCATAGGCCCAGCCACCCTCCGGCGTGCCAGTGTCGGGCGCATAGGGATCGGCACCCGGCACCACGGTGGCGTAATCCTCGGGCGGGGCCTCCTCCTCCGACGGGTCCGGGGCAGGGGAGAGGACATGGCCCGCCGCCAATCCGCCGATGAGGCCGATCACGGCAAGCAGCACGGGCAGGAGCAGTTTCACGGGCGCGGTCTCCCTCGACGCGGCGATCAGAACGGAAGAATGATGTCGGCGACCTGCTGGCCATAGCGGGGCTGTTGCACATCGGTGATCTGACCGCGCCCGCCATAAAGGATGCGCGCCTCGGCCATCTTGTCATAGGTGATCTCATTGCGCCGCGAGATGTCCTCGGGCCGGATCACCCCGGCGACCTGCAGATCGCGCAGCTCGTAATTCACCCGGATCTCCTGCGTGCCGCGGATCACCAGATGCCCGTTGGGCAGGATGTCGGTGACGGTCGCGGCGATGCGCAGCTCGATCTGTTCGGAGCGGTCGGTGGTGCCATCGCCATCGGTGGTGCTGGCCGAATTGATCGACACGGCCGGGTCGAGCCCGGCCCCGGCGGGCAGGATCACATCGGCCACATTGGGCACGCCGAAAAGCGAGGGCACCGACAGCGATTCGGTGCCGGTGCGGCTGCGGCTGGTGGTGTTGGAGATCTGGGCGCTGTCATCGATGGCGATGACCACGGTCAGGATGTCGCCCAGACCCTGGGCCCGGCGGTCGCCCAGAAGCGATTCGCGCCCATGCCGCCAGAGCGAGGCCGGGGTGGCAAGCTCGGGCTGCGGCGACGGGCGCGGCGTGGCCAGCGCCACCCGCTCGGGCGCGATCGGGGGCAGGGCGGGCTGGGGCCGGCCGGGGGGCGAAATCTCGGGCGGCTTGCCGACATTTTCGATGCGCGCACAGCCCGTGGCGAGGGCGCCCAAGGCCACCGCCAGCAGGACCGCCCGCCTGGCCCGCGGGTGGCGCAGGGCGGGCCGATGCCCGGGGGCAGGGCCAGAAGCGGGGGCAGGGCCAGAGGCGGGGGCGGGGCCAAGAGGGGGGGCTGGCGCGCTCACGGTCGGACCTCCACCAGGCCCGGCCCGGCCACGATGCCGGTGACGGTGACCCGGCTTTTGAGATTCATCACCCGCACCCGCTCCTCAAGCCCCGCCCGGTCGAGCGCGCGCGCCTCGGTGACGATCTCCAGCCCGCCGCGCGAAAAGCGCAGCGTGACGATCTGGTTGCGGGTGACGAGCGCGGGGGGGCCGAGCTGGGTGGCCAGGATCGGCCGGCCCGGATAGAGCGGCACCCGCGTCTCCAGACCCACCGCCTCCTCCGGCGCGCTGAGCGCCCCGGGCGTGGTGCCGGGCAGCAGCGTGACATCGGTGGCCGTGACGATGGTCTGGGCGCGGATCGGCAGGCGCGCAACCAGGGTCTGTTCGGCCGCGCCCAGCGTGGCCGGGGCGCTCAAAAGCAGTGCCAGAAGAAGCGGAAGCCGGCCCATCACGCTCACCGGATCTGGGTGGTTGCGCCGAGCATCTGATCGGCGGCGGTGATCACCTTGGCATTGAGCTCATAGCCGCGCTGTGCCTCGATCAGCTCGGTGATCTCGCGCACCGCATCGACCGAGCTCTCCTCCAGATAGCCCTGGCGCAAGGTGCCGCGGCCATCGGTGCCGGGATCGCCCGGATTGGGCTGGCCCGAGGCCGGGGTTTCGAGATAAAGATTGCCGCCAAGCGCCTCGAGCCCCATCTGATTGGCAAAGGTCGCGAGGGTCAGCCGGCCCAGAAACTGCGCCTCCACGGCATCCTCAAAACTTGCATAAACCTCGCCCTCAGGCGTGATCGAGACGTCGCGCGCATCCTCGGGGATGGTGATGTCGGGGATCACGGGAAAGCCGTCGGAGGTCACGATCTGCCCGTCCGGCCCGCGCTTGAGCGCCCCGTCGCGGGTATAGGCGGTCTGGCCCGAGGGCAGCTCGATCTCCAGATAGCCCTCGCCCTCGATCGCAATGTCAAGATCGCCGCCCGTGGCGATCACCGCGCCCTGCTGGACATTCATCGAGACCGCCGCCGGGCGCACGCCCAGGCCGAGCTGCACGCCCGCGGGCAGCACCACGCCGGTCAGCGCATTCACGGTGCCGGCGCGCTCGATCTGCTGATAATGCAGATCGGCAAATTCGGCCCGGCGGGCATTGTAGGCGGTCGTGGACATATTGGCGAGGTTGTTGGAGATCACCTCCACCCGCATCTGTTGGGATTGCATGCCGCTTGCGGCGATGACGAGGGCGCGCATGGGCTCTCCTTCCGGTTGAGAGGATCAGGTGGGCTGGCCAAGGGTGCGGATCACGGCGCGGATGCGCTGATCCTCGCGGTCCAGGAAGGTTGCGTTGAGCTCATAGGCGCGGTGGATCTCGATCATCCGGGCCATTTCCAGCACGCCATCGACATTCGATCCTTCCAGACTGCCCTGCACCACACGGGTGGTGAGCGCGGGTTCCAGCGGCGCGATGCCGGGGTCAAACAGCAGCCCCGATTGGCGGGTGAGCTCGGAGAGATCGCCAAGCTCGACCACGCCGATCCGCCCCAGGATCTGGCCGCCGGCATCGATGGTGCCATCGGTGGAGATCGAGATCGTCGAGGCATCGGGCGGCAGGAAAATCGGCGCGCCGCCATCATCGAGCACCGGATGCCCCTCCAGCGTGACCATCTCGCCGGCCAGGCTGCGGGTGAAGGCGCCGGTGCGCGTGAGGCGCAGGCCCTGCGGCGTGTCGATGGTGAAAAAGCCCGGCCCGTCAAGGCCCAGATCGAGCGTGCCGCCGGTCGGGGTCAGCGCGGCATTGCGCATGTCCGACAGCCGCACCCGCGCACTGCTCATCGCGATGGTGCCGGGCGGGCCGTCATGATCGACCAGCACCTCGGTGAAGATCACGCCTTCGCCGCGATAGCCCGTGGTGGAGATATTGGCGATGTTATGGGCCGCGGCCTGCATCGCCTTGAGAAGACCGGTTTGGCGCGTGAGCGCGACATAGGCGGCATTGTCCATTCTGGACCTCTTTCATTGCGCGCAGCGAGCGCTCAGCCATCGGGGTCGTTGATCCGGGTGCGCAGCAGCTCGCGGGAGTTGCGGGCCATCTCGACCGCCTCGCGGGCCAGATCGAGCGAGATCGGTTCAGTCAGGCGCGGCGGTTCCAGAAACTGGGCCAGCGCCTCGGTCTGGGTCGGGTCCGGCGCCTCGGCGGGGGTGGTTTGCGCGGCCGGGTTGGCGGTCGGGTCGGGGATGGGCTGTGCCGGCGGGGCGGCAAACTCGTCGGGTGCAAGACCTGCCATATAGGCGGCAAGCACCTCGCCGACGGGATCGTCGAGCCCGGCCACCCGCTCCCAATCGCCCGCGGCAAAGGCATAGAACGCGGCAAGCTCGGGTGCTGCATCCGCGGGCAATGCGGCGAGCGCTTCGGGATAGGCCCCGGTCAGGGCATGCGCCTCGGCGCGCAGAAGCGCGGCATTGCGGGTCTCCACACCGTCGAGCCGTGCCAGCGCCGCCTGGGGTGCCGCCAGATCGAGCTCTGCCCTTGCCGCAGACAGGCGGGCCGCGGTGACGTCGCGCGCCAGGGGCGGGGCCAGCAGCCGCAGCGCGGCGTTCGGCAGCCCCAGAGCGGTCATCTCGCCGGCCAGAACCAGCCGTGCCGGATCGGCACTGGCATCCCTGGCCAGGAGATCCTCAAATGCCAGCACCGCGGCGGCGTAATTTGCCGTGCCGGTGCGGTCGGGCCGCGCCCGCGCCATCGTCCAGGCAGCCGCCGAGCGCAGCTCGGCCTCGCG
>JBCBKN010000194.1:0-8430 GCA_038521775.1 Pseudomonadota bacterium
ATCGCGACCAGCTTCAGGGCCACCGGTGCGGCGGCATAGAGCAGCGCCAGCGCGCCCAGCGCCTCGGCACCGTTCGGACCGATCGCCTGAAACCCGGCCGCATCGAGCGCCAGATAGGCCAGACCGCCGGAGAGCGCCAAGGCGGCCTTCTGCGCAACCGCCCAGATGGCAAAGAAGCTCGCCGTGCCGCCATAGCCGGACCGGGCGGTTTCTTGGTCGACCACATCGGCCTGGATGGCCGGTGGCAGGGCAAGATCGGCGCCCAGGAACAGGCCGGTGAGGACCGAGACCGCCACAAAAAGCCCGACATCCCCCGCACCGAGGAAGGCCGCCGGCAGGAATGCGACCGATGCGCCCAGCATGGCCAGGCACCAGAGCCGGTGTTTGGAGAGGTGCCGCGCCCCGCGGCTCCACAGCGTGCTGCCCAGGATGGCGGCAATGAAATAGACCACCAACAGCGCGCCGGCGGTCGTGGCAGGGGCCTCCAGCACAGCCCCCACATAGAAAAGAAAAAGCGCCGGCGGCAGGCCGTTGGCCGCGCCATTGACCAGAAACGCCGCCAGCAGACGCAGAAACACCCGGTCGGCCAGAATTGTGCGCAGCATGGCGGGCAGGCTTTGGACCGGGCGGAGTGCAGCCGGCATGCGGCGCGGCCCCACGCGCGCACGCAGCCACAAGACCGCGCTGGGCAGCATGACCGCCACAGCCAGCGCCACGGCGCCCAAACCGGCCCGATCGATCAGGATCAGCGTCGCAATCGTGCCCACCAGGCCCGCGCTTTCGCGCCACACGGTGACCCGCGCGCGTTCGGCATAATCGCTGGTCAGCTCAGCGCCCAGCGCCAGATAGGGCACCGTCGCCATGGTCCAGCCCAGCGTCATCAGCGCCATGAAGCCGGCAAACCAGGCAAGCCCCGCACCATCGGGCGGGCGCATCAGCGCCCAGGCGGCCAGCACGATCACCGGCACGCCCAGCGCAAGCCAGCCGCTGCGGCCTAGGCCCAGGATCTGGCGGTCCGACAGCCAGCCCATCAGCGGGTCGGTCGCCGCATCCAGCAGCCGCACGGCAATCAGCACGACCCCGATGGCGGCCAGATCGAGGCCGCGCTCGGCCGCCCAGAACGGGCCGAGATGCACATGCTGGGGCAAAAGCAGGGCCGCCAGGGGCAGGGCTGGCGCGGCATAGGCCACCAGCGCCGAGAGCGGCACGCGGGTCATGCAGGTCATACGCGGGCGGCGCTCATCTGGATCTTGACGGGCCATGCCGGTCTTGGGCGCGGCAGCCAAGCCCCACGCGTGGGGCGGTGCGGCTGCACGGCCAGGTTTCCGATCGCAACCGGGCTCTGCCGGATCAGTTCCAGATCATCCGCGCATACTCGCCCATCGCGCCTGCGATCAGCGCGCCGACCACGCCGGCCACGATCACCCGCAGATCCGCGCCATAGGCAGCATAGATGAAAAACTGCTGCACGGTCGCCTCAAGCGCCTGCATCGGCTGGCCGCGATAAAGCCCGGCCATCATGCCGTTATAGCTGTAGCGCATGGCCAGGATCGCAAACATCCAAAAGCAGGACAGGGCCAGGGTCGTCATCGCCCAGCCCGCCGAGCGGCCGAACCCGTCGCCAAGCCGGCGGCCCAGCACCGACCAGCCAAAGAAGGCCCCGATCGCCCCGGCCAGGCCGAACATGCGCTCGCGCGTTGTGATCAGGCTGGGGTCGTGAAAGGCCGCAAGATAGACGGCCCCGACCATGGCCAGGCCCATCAGCAAGGACGTCATCAGCCGAGCACCGGTTGGCATCGGCTCTCCTCCCTCATGCCGACGGCGGACCGCAGGCCGGGGCTCAGTCCGGACGCCGAAGCGTAACCTGCGTCACATCCGTCGTTGCGGCGCGGAAACAGGCCGCACAACTGGTCAAATAGAACTCCCACATTCTGCGGAAGCGCTCGTCAAAGCCAAGCCCGCGCACATCTTCCCATCGGTCGGTAAATGTTGTGTGCCACCGGCGCAACGTTTCCGAATAGCTTTGGCCGAATTCCAGGCTGTTCACAAGCTCCAGCCCCGCGCCCCCGGCCTCGCGGCGCAGCGCTGTGGGGCTGGGCAGCATGCCGCCGGGGAAGATGTATTTCTGGATGAAATCCACCCCGCGCCGGTAGCGGCCGAAAAGCCGGTCGGCGATGGTGATGACCTGCAGCGTGGCATGCGCGCCGGGACGCAGGCAGGCGCGCAGCGTGTCGAAATAGACCGGCCAGTAGCGCTCGCCCACGGCCTCGAACATCTCGATCGAGGCGATGCCGTCATAGGTGCCGCGCTCGTCGCGATAGTCGCGCATCACAATGTCGACCCGGTCGCTCAGACCGGCCCTGGCAATGCGGTCGCGGGCAAAATCATGCTGCTCGCGCGAGATGGTCAGGGCCGTCACCCGCGCCCCGCGCTCGGCCGCGGCATATTCGGCAAAGCCGCCCCAGCCGCAGCCGATCTCCAGCAGATGGTCGTCGGGCTTGACGCCGATGCCGTCGCAGATCGCGGCATATTTGTTGCGCTGGGCGGCGGCCAGGGTTTCCTGCTGGCCCTGAAACAGCGCCGAAGAATAGGTCATCGACGGGTCAAGCCAGAGCCCGTAGAAGGCATTGCCCAGATCGTAATGATGCGAGATGTTGCGCCGCGCGCCCGCCTTGGAATTGGCGCGCAGCCTGTGGCGCAGCCGCTCATAGGTGCGGATCAGCGCCGCGCCCGGCACAGTGCGGTTCACCACATCATTGTTGAGCAGGAAGAAGTCGAGCAGCGCCTGCAGATCGGGCGATGTCCACCAGCCATCGAGATAGCCTTCGGAAAAGCCCATATCGCCATCGCGCACAAGCCGCGCGAAGAACCGATCGTCATGCACCTCGATCCGGGCGTCCGGGCCGGGCTTGGTCCCTTCCGCCAAAAAGCACCGCCCGTCGGGCAGCACGACCTCCAGCCGTCCCGCATCGATGCGTCGTAGCACCAGCAGCGTTGTCTCAAACCAGCGCGGCAGCGCGGCACTGCCGGCCGCCTCCGTTTCCGTACCGTCCTTCATTCTGTCCCCGGATCCCCTGTCGTCCCGCATCTAGACATGATTGCCGTAACTCGCCAAGCCCGGCCAGCGCTGTTGCGGCGCTGTGTCATTCGCCCGCTCCTGCAGGCTTGCGAAACACGGCCGTCTGCCCCGGATGCCCCAGGAACCGGACGCCTTTGAGGAAAAGCCGCAGCGCCTGCCAGTGAATCGCTGCGATCACCTTGAGATTGATGAGCGGATGCCCCAGGAGCAGGCCCAAAAGGGCGCGGTCGGAAAACGGCCGGGCCGTGGCGGTCTGGGTTGCGATGAGCGTGTCGCCCTCGGCCCCGCCCTGACGGATGCGCAGGGCCAGCCGCGCGCCTGGGTCGGTCAGGGTGAAGCGATAGGTCTCCTCCATCTCGATGAAGGGCGAGACGAACATCTCCTTGCGCTGGATCTGCCGGATCCGGCCGTCAGGGCCAGGGTCGGCCGGCAGGGCATAGGCGATCTGGTCGCCAAAGGTGTTCTTGACCTGGTAGACCACGCTTTCCAGCGTGCCGGCCGCATCGCGGCAGAAATAGACCGAAAGCGGGTTGAAGGCATAGCCCAGGATGCGCGGCATCGACAAAAGCTCGATGCGGGCGGGCGGGGGCAGGCCCGCCTCGGTCAGGCGCGCCTCGACCCAGGGGCGCAGGGCGCTGCCGTCGCGCGGGCCATGATCGGCAAGGGTCAGCGACACGAGCCCAAAGCGGCCCAGCCGCAACAGCCGCGTGCGGCGCGCCAGGGCATCGAGCCGGTCGATATCGACCATCAGCGACCAGACCCGATAGCGGAAGCGGTGGCGGCGCGGACGCAGCCGCATATGCATCACGTGCCCGGCATAAAGCCGCGCCAGCGGCGGCCCGGCCCGGCCATCCTCGGCACGTGCGGCGCGGCGCACGCCCGCCTCACTCCGCAGCGCGGGCAAAGCGGCGCACCGAGGGCCCGCCCGTGTCGCGCGCCCAAACCGGCGAGGCACCGAGTGCCGCGGCCACGCGCAGCCCCGACCGCAGCCCGTCCTCGTGAAAGCCATATCCGGTCCAGGCGCCGGCATACCAAAGCCCGCCCCGGCCCTGAATGTCGTCGAGCGCGTCCTGGGCGGCAAAGGCCGCCGCATCGTAAAGCGGGTGATCATAGGAGAAGCTGCCGAAGACCCGGTCCGGGTCGGGCTCTCGGTCTGGATTGAGGCTGACGAAAAGCGGGTGGCGCGGGTCGATCCCCTGCAGGCGGTTCATCCAATAGGTGACCGGGGCGGGGCGCCTGGCATCGGCCTCGGCACCGTCTGAGCGGAAGTTCCAGGACGACCAGACCTTGCGGCGGCGGGGCATCAGCGCCGCATCGGCATGCAGAACGGCCCGGTTGGGTGCTGTGCGGAACGCGCCCAGGATGGATCGCTCCTGTGCGTCGGCATCCTCAACCAGGCTCAGGGAGTGGGGGGCATGGGTGGCAAGGACGATGTGATCATAGGCCGCCTCCTGCCCGTCGGAGAACCGCAGCGTCGGACGCCCGTCCGAGCGCGAGACGGCCACGACCGTCCGGCCGGCCTGGGCGCGCGGGCCCAACGCGCGGATGGCGCGGGTGACATATTCGCGCGACCCGCCCGCGACGGTTCGCCAGCGCTGTGCGGCGCCCAGCCCGGTCATCAGATCGTGGTTGCGGAAGAAACTGACAAAGCTGCGCGCGGGAAAGGCCAGCATCTCATCGGTCGGCGTGGACCAGATCGCCCCGCCCATCGGCAGCAGGAACCGGTCGCGAAACCAGCTGCCATAGCCGTTCGACGCAACCCAGTCGCCCAGCGACATGCCGTCGAGCGCGCCTGCATCCATCTGCACCGGCGCCTCGCGGAAAAACCGCAGAATGTCGTGCAAAAACAGCATGTAGCGCGGCGACATTGCATTGCGCCGCTGGGCAAAGAGCTTGTCGAGACTGTCGCAGGCATACTCCATCCGCCCGCCCATCAGCGAAAACCCAAACGACATGTCCGACCAGTGCGACGGCACATCGAGATGCTCAAAGAGCGCCACCAGATTGGGGTAGTTCTGGGCGTTGAAGACGATGAACCCGGTGTCCACGGCGATCTCGGCGCCGCCATGGTCGACCGTGACCGTGTTGGCATGCCCGCCAAAGCGCCCGTCCTTTTCGATCAGCGTGACATCGCACCGGTCCTTGAGCGCCAATGCAGCGCCGATGCCGGAGATGCCGGCCCCCACCACGGCCACGCGCATCAGCGGCCCCCTTGGATTGTCTGGGTCACGGGCGGCGTCCTCCTGCCTTAAGCGGTCTGATATGCGGCGACATGCGCCTGATAGGCCTCCAGCGCGCGGGCGCGCCCGTCGGCAAGGCCGACGATGGGGGTTTGGGGGTGGGGCGCGTCCGGGCTCAGACCCCAGGATCGGGGGATCGCCGCAAAAAAGGCCATCGCATCGGCGGCCCGGCTGCCCTCGAACCCGGCCAGGAACCGGCGCCGATAAGCCCCGTCAGGGTCGAATTTTCCGGCCTGAAGATCGGGATTGTAGATGCGGAAATAAGGTGCCGCATCGGGGCCGGAGCCGGCGGTCCATTGCCAGCCCATGGCGTTGGAGGCAGGGTCCCAGTCGATCAGGCATTCCGCAAACCAGGCCATGCCCACCTTCCAATGCACCAGCATATGCTTGGTGAGGTAGGAGGCGACCAGCATGCGCAGCCGGTTGTGCATGGTCCCCGTGACATAAAGCTCGCGCATCCCGGCATCGACCATCGGCACGCCGGTGCGCCCCTGCTTCCAGGCCAGCGCCTCGTCATCGGTCCAGGGAAAGCCGTCCCAGGTCGGGCGCCAATTGCCGGTGGTGATATGGGGGGTGTGGTGGATCAGATGCCAGGCGAAGTCACGCCAGACCAGCTCCTTGAGGAAATGCTCGGCCCCCTGCGCGCCCCGTTCCATGGCGGCAAAGCCAACCTCCCAGACCTGGCGCGGCGAGATCTCGCCATAGGTGAGATTTTCCGACAGGCGCGAGGTTGCCGGCAGATCCGGCCGGTCGCGTTGGGTTTTGTAGCCCTCGATTGCGTTCGCGACAAAGGCGTGGAGCCGGGTGCGTGCGGCATCCTCGCCCACACAGACATGCCCGGCCACAATGTCGGCACCGCGGTTCATCGCCTGGCCCAGCCGCCATGCATCAAGGCGGTCCGACACCGGCCAGGCCTGCGGTGCGGGGATGCGCGCGGGCGCGGGCAGGGGTGCGCCCGGGTCGCGATGGCGCACCGCCTTCCAGAAGGGCGTGTAGACCCGGAAGAACCCGCCCTGGCCGGTTTCGACCGTCCAGGGTTCGAACAGCACATGGCCCGCATGGCTGTGTGCGGCGATGCCATCGGCCTTCAGCCCGGCTTTCACCGCGCGGTCGCGCGCCACCGAAGCCGGGTCATAGAGCCGGTGCCAGTGCACGGCCTGGGCCCCGGTCTCGGCCACAAGCGCCCGCAGCACCGTCAGCGCCGGACCCCGCCGCAGGATCAGCCGCGACCCGGCCTTGGCAAGCGCGCGACCGACATGCTCAAGCCCCAGACCCAGCCGCCATTTCGGGGCGGCGCCGAGCGCTTCGGTTTCAGGATCGAGGATAAAGACCGGGAGAACCGGGCCGCCCGATGCGATTGCCGCCGCGAGCGCCGCATGATCGGCGAGCCGTAGATCGCGCCGCAGCCAGAGAATGCGTGCCGGGGCGCCGGTGGTCTTGGGGCTCGCGCTCATGTTTCCTGTCGGTCGGTGTTCTGTTGGGTGACGATACGACCAACAGGTGGAAGCGGATCAAAATCCCACACGACCGGTGCATGGAACCTGGTTCCATCTAGCGGTCAGATCAGGCCCTTTGCAAGCCGTCTCTGGATGATCGCCTCGATCTCGGGGCGGACGCGCGCGGCAATTTCTGCGGCAAGGCGCAGGCCGTCGGCGTCTCCCAGGTCCTCCAGATCGTTCGAAACCGGTGGCGCCTCGGCGCGGGGAAACTGCGCCTCCCAGCTTGTCCCCCACACGTTTTGGGCGAATTTGGCGTTGCCGGCATGCAGGCTCTCGCGAATTTGTGCGACGCGCGCCGGGGTGAGGCCGGAATAGGCCTTTTCGCTCAGACCCGCCTCTTCGGTTGCCGTGGCGAGGCGCTCAATCACTCCCACAGTGGCCCGCGCCAGCTCGGGCTGGGTAAAGCGCGGCGCAATCTCGGCGCCCAAGATGCGGGCCGCGGCCAGCTGAACCGGCCCGCAGGTCTCGTTCTGGCGCGGCACGCGGCGCAGCTTTGGCCGGATATCGGCAAGCCCCTCGGCGAGCTCTTCCTGGGCACAGATCCGCGCCAGCGCGTCCATGAAATGCGGCTCGATCCCCGTGCTCTGCACCTCTGCGGCATAGGGTTGGAAATGGTGCGTGACGCCATCTTCGGGCCGCTCGCCAGCGGCGTTCTGGCGGTTGCTCTCTTGGGATGCAGTGTTGGCCAGGAAACGCTCCATACGAAACACACGACCCGGCGCGCGGTGCGGGTTCAGCCGCTGGTCGAGAAACGCGTCAAAGCCGCGCGCCTCGCGCAGCCCTTTGGCAAGCTGGGCGTAAAAGGAATTCATCAGCGCGGGCTGGTCGCGCAGGTAGGTCACCACATGCAGCCGGTAGCCGCGCGCGGCGAAGTGATCCTGCACAGCACGGGTGCCCTGCACGTAAAGCGGGTTGTAGATGAACTCGCCGGAGAGCAGCAGAACCTCATGCGGGCGGCGGGCAATCTCACGGTCGAGATCGGCCACCATGCGCGCATTGCCCTTGAAAATCGGCCGCCCCGCGATCTCGCGCATCAGATCGCCATGCTGGATGCCCTTGTTCTGTCGACCGGATTGGGGATAGAGGATCCCGACCCGTGCCAGCGCGCGGGCATTCGCGGCAAGATAGGCCTGAAGCGCGGAGGTGCCGGTTTTTGGCATCCCGGCATGCAGCACGCAGATGCGCCGCGCCGGTTGCCGGGCGCGGCGGCCAAAGATCAGCCCAGAGAGCACCGGGTCAGACCCCCAGGCACCATCGCAGGATGCCTTTCTGGGCGTGCAGGCGGTTTTCGGCCTCGTCAAAGATCACCGAATGCGGCCCGTCCATAATGGCGTCGGTCGCCTCCTCGCCGCGATGGGCCGGCAGGCAATGCATGAAGAGCGCCTCGGGCTTGGCCCGGGCCATCAGCGCCGCATCCACCTGATAGGGGCGCAGAAGGTTGTGGCGGCGCTCGCGGCTCTCCTGCGCATCATGCATCGAAAGCCAGGCATCGGTGACAACCAGATCGGCCCCGGCGACGGCTTCGGCCGGGTCGCGCTCGACCCCGACCCCGAAGCGGTGGCGTTTGCCCGCGGCAAGGGGTCGAAGGTGGAGATCGTGCGCGACCCGGCCG
>JBCBKN010000195.1:0-8419 GCA_038521775.1 Pseudomonadota bacterium
CGAAATCGGGCTGCACGCTGCTGCGCAACCTTGCCTACCTTATCGATCATGGCCGGCCGCATCCCGACCCGCTGGCCATCCAGGCCGATGCCTGCCTGCACAGCGCGGCGTTTTCGGCCGGGCGCCATGACGGGCGGGCCTTCATGATGCTGCGCGATCCGGTGGCGCGCTTCCTGTCGCTTTACTTCGACAAGGTGATGGGGGACGGGCCGCATGCCTTTCCCTGGATCGCCGAGCGGTTGGCACAGCGGCCGGGATTTGCGCAGGCCGCCGAGCTGAGCGCGGCCCAGCACCGGGCCAATTGCCATCTACTGCTGGGGTTTTTGGAGCGGCGCGTGGGCACCAGGCCGGCCGGGCAGGTCAACCCCCATTGGCGCCCGCAGGTGGCATTTGCCGCGCGGGCACGCCGGTTCGGCCTGCGCGGATTGACGCTTGAGGGCGTGGCCACCCAGCTTCCCGCACATCTGGGCGATGCGGTGCCGGGGCTGGCGGCGATGCTGGCGCGGCTCGGCCGGCTCAACACCTCCACACGGCCCGATCGCCCGCCCGATCACCTGCTTGTCGATGCGCGGCTTGAAGGCCGCATCCTGGCGCTGTATGGCGCCGATCGCAGCCTGCACCGCCACGTGACCGCGGAATGGGCCGCAGAAGGGCGCGCCCCGCTGCTGTGATGCGGCATCGGGCGGGCATGGGCCGGGGAGGAGGCAATGGCACGCGGCAGAAAAGGGCGTCCGGTCCATGGCTGGCTGGTGGTGGACAAGCCGGCCGGGCCGAGCTCGGCGGGCGTGGTGGCCATGGCCAAGCGTGCCTACCAGGCCCAGAAGGCTGGCCATGCCGGCACGCTCGACCCGCTGGCGACCGGTCTGCTGGCCATCGCCTTTGGCGAGGCGACCAAGACCGTGCCCTATGTGACCGATGCGCAAAAATGCTATCACTTCACGGTGCGCTGGGGGGTGGCGACCGAGACCGACGATGTCGAGGGCGCGGTCACTGAAACCCGTGCAGCCCGGCCCGATGCCGCCGCAATCCGCGCCGCACTGCCCCAGTTTTGCGGCGATATCATGCAGGTTCCGCCCAAAATCTCGGCGGTCAAGGTTGCGGGCGCGCGGGCCTATGACCTGGCCCGCTCGGGCGAGGATTTCGCGCTTGCCGCCCGCCCCCTGCATGTCGCCCGGCTTACCCTGCTCGACTGTCCGGATGCCGATCATGCGTGTTTTGACCTGGTCTGCGGCAAGGGCGGCTATGTGCGCAGCATTGCCCGCGATCTGGCCCTGGCGCTTGGCACAATAGGCCATATCAGCGCCCTGCGCCGGGTCTGGGCCGGGCCGTTCGACGTGACGGCCGCACCGCCATTCGCCCTGCTTGACTGCGCGCCGGGAATGGCGGCGGCGGATCTGCTGCTGCCCGTGTCAGCGGGGTTGCACAGCCTGCCCGAACTGCCCTGTTCGGAGGAGGCGGCCGCCCGGCTGCGCAACGGCAACCCCGCCCCGGTGCACACCGCGCGCCTGGCCTATGGCGACACCGCCTGGGTCGCGCATGCGGGCCGACCGCTTGCCATCGGCCAGTATCGCGGCGGCCTGCTGCATCCCAGCAAGGTTTTCAATTTCGGCTGACAGAACCCGGCCGGCCGACTGGGGCCTAGGCGATGCTCAGCCCGGTGTCGTGAAGATGCCGCCACAACAGTCGATCCTCGATCTGAAACAGCACCGTCGCACGCCGCCGGTTCTCGGCCAATGAGTTGCGCGCCCCGGTCTGGTGTTCGATGTAATTGGCCAGGATCAGCCCGGGCAACACGCACAGAACCTGCGGCTCGGCGATGGTGATCCGCAGCTCGGGGCTTTGGCCCCGGCCATTGCGCAGATCCCGACTGAGCTGCCCGCAGCTTACCAGCACCCCCGAGGGAAACACGACATGGAACTCGCTGTGCAGCGCGTCGAGAAGCTGGGGGTTGAGCTGGTCTTCGGGCAGCGTGCCGCGAAACCAATCCTCCAATGCGCGGTGAAACCGGACGATTTCACCAATCGCACGCTTATGCGCGTCCTCCCCAGTGATCGCTTCTTTCATCCGACGACCCTTTCGCCCGTTGCGCTAGCACCGCGTCGCATCGCGCGCAAGTTGCCGGGTGCAGGTGCAGGCCGACATCGGGAAGGATCTTCCAGCAGCGTGCGCATTTTGCACCCACCGCGCGTGACGGGACGACAGCGATGCCGGCCACATCATCGAGCTGAAAGGCATCCGTCGGCGGCGTTTCTGCTGAGAGCGTGACATCGGAGGTGATGCACAGATCGGCCAGATCGGCCGCGGCAAGCTCGGCGCGCAGCGCGTCATCGGCGACATAGACCGTGGGTGCGGCCTCCAGGCTCGACCCGATGCGTTTTTCGCGCCGCTCGATCTCCAAGGCGCCGGTTACCACGCGGCGGGTCAGCCGCAGCCCCTCCCATTTACGGGCGAGGGCCGGGTCGTGCCACGCGGCCGGCGTTTCGGGAAAATCCTGCAGATGCACCGAGCTGCCATCCACCTCGCCGAACCGCTCCAGCCAGACTTCTTCGGCCGTGAAGACCAGGATCGGGGCAAGCCAGGTGACAAGCCGGTCGTAAAGATGCGCCATCACCGTGCGCGACGCCCGCCGGCGCAGGCTGTCGGGTCCGTCGCAATAAAGCGCGTCCTTGCGGATGTCGAAATAGAATGCCGACAGATCGACGGTGCAGAACTGGAACAGCTCCGAGAACACCTTCTGAAAGGCATAGCCCGCATAGCCCTCGCGCACCTTGCTGTCGAGCTCGGCAAGCCGGTGCAGCACCCAGCGCTCCAGCTCGGGCATCTCGGCCGGCTCCACATGTTCAGACGCGCCGAAATCCGACAGCGCGCCCAGCAGAAAGCGCAGCGTGTTGCGCATGCGCCGATAGCTGTCGGCCACGCCTTTGAGGATCTCCGGCCCGATACGGTGGTCGTGCACATAGTCGGTCTGGGCCACCCAAAGCCGCAGGATGTCCGCGCCATACTGGCGGACCACCTCCTCGGGCGCGATGATATTGCCCTTGGATTTCGACATCTTCTCGCCCTTTTCGTCGAGCGTGAAGGCATGGGTGACCACGGCGCGGTAGGGCGCGTGGCCCAGCGTGCCGCATCCCTGCAAAAGCGAGGAGTGAAACCAGCCGCGATGCTGGTCGGAGCCTTCCAGATAGACATCGGCGATGCTGTCGGGCGTGCCGTCCGCGCGGTCGCGCAGCACAAAGGCATGGGTGGAGCCTGAATCGAACCACACATCAAGGATGTCGAAGACCTGCTCCCACTCCTCAGGGTCATGGTCATTGCCCAGGAACCGCGCCTTGGCGCCCTCCTGATACCAGGCATCCGCGCCCTCGGTCTCAAAGGCCGCCGTCACCCGCGCATTCACCGCCGGGTCGCGCAGCAGATAGGCCGGATCGTCGGGCGTGGCGCCCTTGCGGGTGAAGCAAGTGAGCGGCACACCCCAGGCGCGCTGGCGCGACAGCACCCAATCGGGCCGGGTTTCGATCATCGAGCGCAGCCGGTTCTGGCCGGCGGCCGGGGTGAAGGCGGTGGCCTCGATCGAGCTCAGCGCCCGGGCGCGGATCGTGTCGCCCTTGGCGCCCAGCCCATCGTCAAGCGCACGGTCGATCGCCACGAACCATTGCGGCGTGTTGCGAAAGATCAGCGGCGCCTTGGAGCGCCAGGAATGCGGGTATTGGTGCTTGACCCGGCCCCGGGCGAGCAGCGCCCCGACCTCGACCAGCTTGTCGATCACCCGGCGGTTGGCGTCCTTTTCCTTGCCCTTATGATCAAAGATCACCGCCCCGCCGAAAAACGGCAGATCGGCGCGGAACGAGCCGTCCTGCAGCACATTATAGGTCATCGGCAGGTTGTGCAGCCGCCCGATCTCATAATCATCGGCACCATGGCTGGGCGCGGTGTGCACAAAACCGGTGCCGGCCTCGGCGGTCACATGCTCGCCGGGCAGCATGGGCACGTCGAAATCCCACTCGCCGCCCGCGCCCTCGGCGCCGCGCAGCGGATGCGCACAGGTCATCGCGGCCAGATCCTCGGGCGTGACATCGCACAGCCGCCGCCACATCTCGCCCTCGTCATTGTGCAGCCGCCCCTGGCGCAGCGAGGCCTCGGCCAGGCTGTCGGCCATGATCAGCCGCTCGCCGATGGTCGCCCAGCATTCCTTGGGTCGGCCCACCACCTCATAAAGCCCATAGGAGATGTCCTCGCCGTAACAGACCGCCCGGTTTTGCGGGATCGTCCAGGGCGTGGTGGTCCAGATCACCACCGAGGTGGGTTTCTTGGTGAAGACGTCGTTCGGGCCCGAAAACCCGACCACGGGAAACCGCACCCAGACGGTGTGGGACTGGTGCTCGTGATACTCAACCTCCGCCTCGGCCAGCGCGGTCTTTTCAACCACCGACCACATCACCGGTTTGGAGCCCTGATAGAGCGCGCCGTTCATGAGGAATTTCTGGAACTCCGCGGCGATCACCGCCTCGGCATGGAAATCCATGGTCTTGTAGGGATCGTCCCAATTGCCGGTCACGCCCAGACGCTTGAACTCTTCGCGCTGGATCTCGATCCACTCCGCCGCATAGTCGCGACATTCGCGGCGCAGTTCCAGAAGCGGGACATCGTCCTTCGACTTGCCCTTCTCGCGGTACTGGCTCTCGATCTTCCATTCGATCGGCAGGCCGTGACAATCCCAGCCCGGCACATAGCGCGCGTCATGGCCCAGCATCTGATGGGCACGCACGACCATGTCCTTGAGGATCTTGTTCAGCGCATGCCCGATATGCAGATGCCCGTTCGCATAGGGCGGGCCGTCATGCAGGATAAAGGGCGTGCGGCCCTGGGGGTTGGCGCGCAGCTGTCCATAGATGTCGAGCGCTTCCCAGCGGGCCAACCAGCCCGGTTCGCGCTTGGGCAGGCCCGCACGCATGGGAAACTCTGTGTGAGGAAGGAACACGCTGTCCTTGTAGTCTGGCGTCTCGGCGCACATCTCTGCCATCCGTTGCGTCGGCTAGGTCTGGAAAGGGACGGGGGTGACGCAGCACGCGTCTTGTCCGGCGGCTGGGTCAGCGCGCCGGGCCGGTAATTCGAATGAAGGTCTCGAACATCGGTCGCATGCGGTCGCTATACAGCACGGGGTCTGCCCCGTCCAGCACCGGTCCAGCACCCGTCCAGCTTCGGGCTGGCATCGGTCTGGCCTTGGCACTGCTTCGGGCGGCGACACGGGCTTGTGATCGAGGATGTGATCTGGGTCACGACGGAGTTTTCGCACCCCTGCGTACCGATGGGGTGTTCCACGGCTCGACCAAAGGAGGAGAGGGCCATGCTGAGACGGATTGCAATGCTCGTACTTGCCGGGGGCGTCGGCCTTGCCGGCCTGTCCGGCGCTCCGGCCCGGGCCGATGACGACACCGCTCAGGCGATCGTCGGCATCATTCTGGGTGCGACGGCGCTGGCCATCATCGCCGATGCGGTCGATGACGACCGCCGCCACTACCGGCCGCGGCAATATTACCGGCCGCACCCGCGCCCGGTCTACCGCCCCTATGTGCGTCCGCGCGTCTATGTGGCGCCCCGCGCCGTGGTCCGCCCGCGCCATGTCCGGCCCCGGTATGTCCATCCCCGCTATGTCCAGCCGCGCTATGTCGCGCCCCGGCACGTGCGTCCGCGCCATGTGCGCCCGCGTTACGTGGCCCCGCGCTATGCAACCCCGCGTCCGGTCTATCGACCCCGCGCGGTGAACCCGCGTCGGATCGCGCGCGACTACAACCCGCGCCTGCGCCCCGCAGCCCCGGCCCGGCGCGATCGCCCCTCGCGGGTGGACCGGCCGCGCGACCGGTTCGAGGGCCGCTGACCCAAGGGTCGCTCTGAAGGGCTGCTCCAAGGGGTTACGCCTTGGGCAGCAGCCAAACCTCTCAGCCGCGCGCGACCACTCCGGCCAGCGCGCGGCGCAGAACCCCCACGGTCGCAGGTGCCGGCACGGCATGGTGGTCCATCGGGCGGCACACCTCCATGGCCGCCAGACCGACCCGCACGGTCAGCCCGCCATTGACCACACCCTCGCCCACCCGGCGCGACAGGCGCGACAGGATGCCGCCGCCCAGGGCCGCGCCGATCATGTCATCGCCCATCGCCAGCGCGCCGGTCGCGACCAGATGCGCCGACACCGCACGCACGAGCCGCCAGGAGCCGAGCCCCCCGGCCCGCCCGCCATAGACGGCCGCAATGCGCCGGATCATGCGCAGGTTGGACAGCAGCGCTGTCACGACATCGGCCAGCGCCAGCGGCACCATGGCGGTGACCACCGCGACCTGGCGCGCCGCGGCCTCGATCTCCTGCTGGGCGGCGGTGTCGAGCGGCCCGATCAGCTTGCGTTCAAACTCATCGAGCAGGGCATCGCCGTCGAGCAGGTCGGCCCGTTGCGCGCGCAGGGCATCGCGGCCCCAGGCAAGCTCGCGCCGCTCGGCATAGAACGCGGTCAGCGCGTCCGCACAGGCCCGGGCGGCCTCCAGCCCGCCATCCGCACGCGCGGCCCGAACCTGGATTTGCAGCCGGTCGATGCGGCGCAGGCGCGACAGGGCCGCAAACTCGCCGATCAGGACCGAGAGCGCGCCGATCAAGAGGATTGTGCCGAGCACAACGGCGATCCCGCCCAGGACCGCGCTGCGCGCCAGGAGCCCCGCCACAAAATCCCACAGGATGACGCCGGCGATGAGCGAGACAAACCCGGCGGCGGACGCCCAGAAGATCCGCCCCAGAAGGCCGGTGCGGCGGGCCGAAAAAGCAAATGCGCGCGACAGCGCCGAGGGGTCCGGCGGCGGCGCGGCCCCGTCGGGCTCCGGCACGGGCGGGGCGGTTTCCGGGGTATGCGCCGCGGCGTCGAGCCCGTCGCCATCGAGCAGCACGCTCCGGCTCGCAGGTGCCTCGTCGGGACGCGCCGTCCCGCCCGCGCGCGGGTCGGTGTGAGTTTTGGTGCCAGAATTGGTGCTGGTCTCGATGCGGGAGGTGCCGGACGGCTCGGCGGTCTGGGCCGGGTCGATGATCACCGGGCCGCGGCGCGGTTTGTCGCTCACAGCTTGTCTCCGATCAGAAATTCCAGCGCCCGGTCCAGACGGATATGCGGCGGGCCGGCCTCGCGACTGGCCAAGCGGGGCGGCGCAAACCGCATCACGCCATACGCGCCCGCGCGCCAGCCTTCCAGCCCGTCGCCGGCATCGCGCAGCACCTCATCGGGCGTCTCGGGCAGATCGCCGGGATGCAGCGCCGCCTCGCGCCCTGTGTCCTGCAACGTGCCGCGCACCACGCCAAGCGGGGCGCCATCATGGGTCACCTCCTGCTCGACGGTCGCGCGCAGGCTCGCGATGGCCATCGCGGCGGTCTGGGCCCCGTGATAGCTGGCGCGTTGCCGCGCCTCGGTCAGCAGCGCCTGGGTGATGTCGGCCAGCCGGTCATGCTGGCTGTGATGCAGATGGTCGGCCTTGGTCGCACAGATCAGGATGCGGTCGACCTTGGTGCCCAGAAGCGGCGCCAGCAAGCCGTTGCGCCCGGTCTTGAAGCAGGTGAGGATCTCGGCCATCGCGGTTTTCAGATCGGCGATCGCACGCGGCCCGCCATGCAGCGCATCGAGCACATCGACCAGCACCACCTGGCGGTGCAGCCGCGCGAAATGATCGCGAAAGAAGGGCTGCACGACGCTGCGCTTATAGGCCTCGAACCGCCGCTCGAAGGCCCGCCATATCGAGCCCGACCGGGCCTGGGGCGCCTGGGGCAGCGGCGCGAAGGTGAGCGCGGGCGCGCCCTCCATATCGCCGGGCATCAGGAACCGCCCCGGCGCGAGATCGGAGAGCCCCGCCTCCTTGCCCGCCCGCAGATAGCCGCGAAACGCCTCGGCCAGGGCCTGGGCGGCCGGTTCGTCCAACCGGGCCGCGGGATCGGTGTCGGTCATCAGCCGGAGCCAGGGGTCGGCCAGGTCCGCCCGCGCCGGGCTTTGCGCCGCACGCAGCGCCTCGGCTGACCAATCCGCATAGCTCTTTTCCAAAAGCGGCAGGTCGAGCAGCCATTCGCCGGGATAGTCGACAATGTCGAGATGCACCACCCGCTCGCCCGCCAGGCCGAGGATCCAGTTCTCCGGGCGCAGGCGCAGCGACAGGCGCAGCTGGCTGATCGCCCGGGTCGAGGCGGGCCAGTGCGGCGGCTCGGCATGAAGCGCGTTGAGATGCCCTTCAAGGTCAAAGCGCGGGATGGTGTCGTCGGGCTGGGGCTGCAGATAGACTTGCCGGATGCGACCCGCGCTTTGTGCAGAGAGCTGCCCCATCCGCCCGCGCTCCAGCAGATTGGCCACCAGCGAGGTGATGAAGACGGTCTTGCCGGCCCGGCTCAGCCCGGTCACGCCCAGCCG
>JBCBKN010000196.1:0-8417 GCA_038521775.1 Pseudomonadota bacterium
CTGGCCCGACACGCGCAGCTCGCCCGCGGTCAGGTCGATGCCGTCAAGCACCAGCCCGCCGGTCAGCCCGCCCTGAAGCTGGCCGCTGAGCTGCAATCGGCCCGGAATGCCGGCCGGTTTGCGCCAGCCCAGGCCAGGTGTCGCCAGCACGGTCTCAAGCAGATCGGCATCAAGCGCAAAGCGGGTGCGCCCTTTTTCCAGCGTCGCGGTGACCCGCGCGGGTGCGGGCGGACCGGTCAAAACCCCGGGCGGGAGGTTTGCCCCCAGCGATGCGAGCAGCGCCGGGGTGAGCGCAAGCTGCGCGGTCATGCGGCCGCCGGGCGTGCCGGGCTCGGGCTTGAAGACCTGCGTCCAGGCAAACTGCGCCTGGGCCGGGCCAAGCTGCAGCGGGCCCCGCACCTCCATGCGTTTTTGCGTGGCCTCAAGGGTCAGCCGCGATGCCCGGATCGGCAGCGGCGCGGGCAGACCGACAGTGACCTCGCGCAGGGTCGCCTCGACATCGGCGGTGACCTGGGCCGGGGTCAGCTTGCGCAACAGCGGAAAGGAGAGCTCGGCCGCAACATCAGCCACCCCCGCGGCCAGATCGGGCCGCGCACCGATCCGGCCCAGCAGACCCAGCGGCGGGCGGTCGATGAGCTCCAGCGCAGCCTCGATCGGCCCGGTGCCGCGCAGCGAGACCTCGGCCGTGGGTGGCCGGACGCCAAGCTGGGGGATGTGAAAGCGCGATCCGGCCAGGTCGATCTCGCCCGATGGCAGACGCGCGACGCCTTCCCTGACCCCGACCGTGAAGGTCGAGAGCGTCAGATGGCCAACGCCCGACGCATCCTCGATGGCCGGAAGGCCCGGCACCGGCACCGCCTGCCCATCGCGATAGTCAAACACCATGTCGAGATCGGGCGCATCGCCGCTCAGATTGAGCCGCCCCGACACCCGGTCGACCACACCCTCGGCGAGGCGGGTCTCGACCCAAAGCCGCGCGCCAGGCGCGGGCCCGATGGGCCAGAGGGCAAGCAGATCCTCAACCCCCAACGCGCTGCCCCGAAAATCAAGCGTGCCGGTCCAGCGCTCGGGGTCCTGCAGAAAAAGGCCGGAAAACGCAAAACGCGCATCGCCCATGGCCAGATCGGCGCGGCGCAGAGCAACGGCCATCGGCGCAAGATCGATGCCGATTTCCAGGGCGCCACCATCGAAGCTCACCGGCGCGGCCAGCCGGCCCGGCAGGTCGAGCGCCAATGCGTCAAGCCCGATGCGCGCCTCAAGCCCGGTCAGGGTGGGACCGTCGCGCAACAGCTCGGCCGTGCCGGAGGCCTCAAGGCGCCCCGCCTCGGTGTCAAGCGCGAGGCTCGTGAGGACCATCCGGTCGGCGCGCCCATCGATGGCCAGATCCAGCCGGGCCGCATTCAGCCCAACGCCCGGCCCTGCCCCCATGGCGAGCCGTCCCGGAGCGGCCGAAAGCTCGGCGGTCAGATGGCGCAGCCGGCCATCGAGCTGAAGATCGAGGCTGAGCCGCCCGTCGAGCGGCGCCTCGACCGCCCGTAGCCAGGTCAGCGCCGGGATCTGCGCGCTGAGATCATCGGGCCGCAGATTGTTGAACCGGGCCACGACCGACACCGCATCGGCGCCCGAGACATAGCGCACATCCAGCGCAAGGTCGGTCGGCGCATGCGCGGGCATCGCGGCGGGCGCGGCAAGGGGGGTGGCAACCGGGTCGGGCAGCGGCGCCTGCCCGGGCGCGGGTGTGCGCGAATGGGGCGCCAGCGCATCGCCGGACAGACGCAGCCGCAGCGCCCCGACCAAGGTGGTGTCGGCCCGGCTCAGCATCAGCGTTGCGGCATCGGTTTCCCAGCGCCGGCCGGTGATGTCATCGGTATAGACCAGATGAATATCGCTCAGCAAAATCGACGACAGCTCGCGCAACAGCGGCAGGTCGCCCCGGGCAAAGCTGGCCAGAAATGCGGCGAATGCCGCCTCGCCCTCAGCCTCAGCCTCTGCCTCAGCCTCAGCCTCGCGACGGGCGCGCTCCTGAAACTCTATGATCCGATCTTGCCCATCCTCGCGATCGGTGCGGGGATCCAGGGTCGCCGGGTCCTGCGATATGTCCGCATCCGGGGGCTCTGCGGCATCGGGCGCAGGTTCAACCGGCGCTGCGGCCACGAGGGCGGCGTTTGCCGGTGGCGCGTCCTGCTGCGGTGCCGGGTTGTCCGGCGCGGGCTCCGGTGTCTGGGCAGCCGAGCGCAAGAGGCTCAGATCGAACCGGCCGTCGCGGTCGCGGGTCACTTCCCCGCGCGCGCCGAAAAGAAAAAGCTCGGTTGGCCGGACATCGCCCAAAAGCGCGTCGGCCACCCGAAACCGGGCGCCGATCTGCGGCGCCGAGATCAGAAGCCGCCCGGTCTGGTCGCGAAGCTCCACATCGGTGAGCCGGATGCCGGAGGGGTTGTCGCGCCCCTCGCCCAGCACAAACACCGCGCCGCCGACGCGCAGATCCGCCGTGCCCAGGCGCGCGCCGAGCTCAGCCTCGGCAATGCGGGCCAGAAATGGCAGCTCGACCGGGCCCAGGGACAACCGGAAGGTGATCAGCAGCACCAGCGCCAGTGTCAGGGCAACACTGCCGAGCAGCGCCGACACGACAATTCGGGCGCCGCGCCAGGCCAGCCCCGCACGGCGGGCCCGCTGCACCCGATCGGGCCGCGCCTGCGCACGCCGACCCGCGCCGCGCGCCCGGTCGGATGCGTCGGATCTTGCCGCGCTGATGATGCGTCGCCCTGCGGCCATCCTGCTTCCTGAGCCCGCAGGCCGGATCGCGTCGCGATGCCCAACCTGCTGTCTCCGGCGGCGGGTCTCGTTGTCACCTCTGCCGGCCGATCTACCTCACCCCTGGTGCTAACCATACCTGTTCTCACCAGAAAGCAGAAGGACGACCATGCGAATGAGTGAAAAAATTGCAGCCGGGGCGCTGGCGCCGGATTTTACCCTGCCCCGCGATGGCGGCGGCGAGGTCACGCTGTCGGCCCATCGCGGCCAGAAGGTGGTTTTGTACTTCTATCCCAAGGACGACACCTCCGGTTGCACCAAGGAGGCGATTGGCTTCACCGAGGCCACCGAAGCATTTGCCGAGGCCGGCGCGATCGTCATCGGTGTCTCCAAGGACAGCGTGACCAAGCATGACAAATTCATCGCCAAGCATGGGCTGAAGGTGATCCTGGTGAGCGATGCCGACAGCGATCTGTGCGAGACCTATGGCGTATGGGTCGAGAAATCGATGTATGGCAAGAAGTATATGGGCATCGAGCGCTCGACCTTTCTGATCGATGCCGAGGGCAAGGTGGCGCAGGCCTGGGCCAAGGTGAAGGTGCCGGGCCATGTCGATGCGGTGCTTGAGGCCGCAAAGTCGCTCTGATCATGTCAGAGGAGCCTGTGCCGCGGCCCGTGCCCGAACCCCTGGCCGATCTGCAGTCAGGGCCGCTGCCCGCAACGCTTGCAGGCTGCGCCGAGGCGGTGCTGCGCTGTGGCGATGCACGTGCCAAGGCGGCCCTGTCGCGCCGCGCGGCGGCGGCCTGGGTCGCCGGCCGCGAGGCCGGTCGGCCGATGGCGCTGGGCGAGGCCTTACCGCCCGACAGCCCCGCACGCCCGGCCGAGCCGGCCCTGATCGACCCGCGCAACATGCCGCGCCGGCGGCCGGGCTCGCCCGCCGGCCGGGTGGCGCTGCTGCATGCCATCGCGCATATCGAGCTTAATGCCATCGACCTGCATTGGGACATCATCGCGCGTTTCACCGACACGCCGATGCCGCCCGGGTTTCTCGACGATTGGGTGAAGGCCGCCGATGACGAGGCCAAGCATTTCAACCTGCTGGCCGACCGGTTGGAGGCGCTGGGCAGCCACTATGGCGCGCTGCCGGCCCATGCGGGGTTGTGGCGCTCGGCCGAGGCAACGACGCAGGATCTGCCCGGCCGGCTGGCGGTGGTCCCGATGGTGCTGGAGGCGCGCGGGCTCGACGTCACGCCCGGCATGATCGCCGCGTTCGAGAAGGCGGGCGATGCCGACAGTGTGGCGGCGCTCAAGATCATCTATGCCGACGAGGTCGGGCATGTCGCCTATGGATCGAAATGGTTTCACTTTCTCTGTGGGCGGATGGAGTGGGACCCCAAGGACAAGTTCCACGCGCTGGTGCAGCGCTATTTCGGCACCGGTCTGAAGCCGCCCTTCAACGAGGAAAAGCGCGCCGAGGCCGGATTGCCGCCCGATTTTTACTGGCCTCTGGTTGATGCCGAGACCTGATCAAATCAAGAACAAACTTCAAAAAATTATCAGGATCAATGAGTTGCAATGGCGTCTGCGATTGTCACAAATTGAAACGGAAGGCCGGATTCTCGTGTGTTGCGTGATGTCGCCAATTTTCCTAACCATGGAGCAGAACCGCGGTTGAGGGGTAGCCGTGGGTACAGGGACAGGTTGCGGGCCCGCTGCAGGCACACGCAACGAGGGACGTAGGATGCTGGGGAACGAAGCGCAGCCCGCTGAGGGCGCGAGAAGCCTGCTCGGGTCGCTGCTTCCCGAACGCCGGCTCACAGTTGATCATGACGGAACGACCCAGACGGTGCGGCTGTCGCCACGGCGCCAGGCGGCGCTGTTCGTGGCGGTGGTTTGCGGCGTTGGCTGGCTGACCTATGCCTCGGGCGCCCTGGTCATGGCCTGGATCGACACCGAACGCCAGGCCCGCGATCTTGCGCTGATCGAAGAGACCTATGCCACCCGGCTTGCCGCGCTGGAGGCGCAGCGGACCGCTGCCTTGACCGAGGCCGAGGCTGCGCGCACGCGCTTTACCGAGGCAACCGCGCATATTGCCGGGCAGCAGGATGAGCTGGTGGCCGCCCTGGATGCCGAGCGGGCGCAGCGGGTGACGCTGGAGGCGGTGCGGCGCAAGCTGGCCGATGCAGTACGGGCGCGCGACGATGCCGAGCGCAAGCGCGCCGCCCTTGCAGACCGCCTGGCCAATGTTGAGGGCGATTTGTCGCGCCAGCTGGGCACCGAAACCGATCTGTCCGACACGCTGGGCGCTGTTTCCATCGCGCTGGCCGACACGATTGCACAGCGTGAGGCTGCCGAGGCGCGGATTGCCGCGCTCAACCTGCAACTGGGCGAGATCGAGGCGCGGGACCGGCTTGCCGATGAAAAGCTTCAGCGGCTGTTCGGCCGGCTGGAGGAGGCCGTGATCGTGTCGCTGGGCCGGCTTGAAGGGGCGCTGGCGCCCACGGGGCTCGACATCAACAATCTCGTGGCACAGATGCGCAGCACCTATTCCGGCGAGGGCGGGCCCTTTATCGCCGTCGATGATGCCGCGCTGGAAAGCGATGATCCTGCCAGCATGCGCGTTGCGGCCCTGATGCGCGATCTCGAACAGATCCAGCTGATGCGCGTGGCCACGCGCAAACTGCCCCTGGCCATTCCCGTCAACGGCACCTATCGCTTCACCAGCGGCTTCGGCACGCGCCGCGACCCGTTCAACGGCCGCACGCGCCAGCACAATGGGATCGACCTTGCCGGCGACCGCGGCACACCGATCGTGGCCACCGCGGATGGCACGGTGATTTTTGCCGGGCGCATGCGCGGATATGGCAAGATCATCAAGATACAGCACGCATTTGGTGTGGAAACGCTTTATGCTCACCTCCATCGGATTCGTGTGAAGGTGGGCGACACCGTCTCTCAGGGCGATCTGATCGGCGATATGGGCAATACCGGCCGCAGCACCGGCACACATCTGCACTACGAGGTCCGGGTGAATGGCATTCCCGTCAACCCGATGCGATATGTAAAGGCAGCGCGCGATGTTCTCTAAGAGTAAGATCAATGAACCAATCGAACCAGATGACAGCGGGACACCGCCAGCGAGCCCGCCCATGAACGCTCCCGCAAGCAGCACCCCGCCGGGCCCGTCCAGCACGGCCCCAAAGCCCAAGGCAACGCCATCGGTCCTCTCCTCGGACCTGACCGTGCGCGGCAATGTGCTGACCGCCGGCGATATTCAGGTTGAGGGCACGGTGGAGGGCGACATCCGCGCCCATCTGCTGACGGTTGGCGAAACCGCCACCATCAAGGGCGAGGTGGTCGCCGATGATGTGGTCGTCAATGGCCGTGTGATGGGCCGGCTGCGCGGCATCAAGGTCCGGCTGACCTCCTCAGCTCGGGTTGAGGGCGACATCATCCACAAGACCATTGCCATCGAAAGCGGTGCGCATTTCGAAGGATCGGTGAGCCGGGCGGAAGACCCGCTGAACACCGGCAGTTCAAAGCAGCCGCCGGCCCGCCCCCCGCAGGCAGCCCCCGCGGCGAATGACGAGAAAAGCTGAGGCCGCAGGCCTGCCCCCGGATATGCCTGCTGCGGCAAGGGCCTGGTGAGGCCGGTCAGCCGGCCGGGCCAGCTTTTTGCACCGGGGGGATGGCATAGGTCACGCTGGCCTGTGCCACCGGATCGGGGGCAGCACCAGCCGGCGGCTGGCCGGCAAAGACCAGCACATGACCCACCGACAGGCTGCGCCCCAGCTTCAGGATCCGCGCCTCGGCCCGCAGCAGACCCGGTACGGGCTTTCGCATGAAGTCGATGGAGAGATGCGTCGTGACCGTCAGCGCCTGCGGTCCGATCATCGCAAGGGTCGCAAAGTAATAGGCGCAGTCGACCAGGGCGAACATGCTCGGCCCCGACACCGTGCCGCCCGGGCGCAAATCGGCCGGCCCGGCATCCATCTCGACCGTGCAAAAGAACGGTGCGACGGCGGTCACCCGGAACTTGCCCTGCACCTGGGTGAATTCGCGCGCAACAAAGGCCTCCAGATCGGCCACGCTCATCACCGGATCCATGCACCGCTCTCCACTTCCATTCCGTTCCGATGTGCCTATGCTCGCCCTCGCCGCAAATGACAAGGAGGCAGCGATGTCCGATCTGGTCCTGCGCCAGGATGACGGTCCGGTGGCGACGCTCACGCTCAACAACCCCGCCAAGCTCAATGCGCTGAGCTGTGCGATGCTGGGCGCGCTGCACGACGCGCTGGATGAGATCGCGCTCGACCGCAGCATCCGCGCCATCGTGCTGCGCGGCGCGGGCCGGGCCTTCTGCGCCGGGCATGATCTGCGCGAGCTGGCCGATGCGCGCCAGGCGCCCGATGGCGGGCGGCGGTTCTTTGACGATCTCTTTGCCCGTTGTGGGCGGATGATGGTCGCCATCACCCGTCAGCCACAGCCGGTGATCGCCCAGGTTCAGGGCGTCGCGGCCGCCGCAGGGTGCCAGCTTGTGGCAAGCTGCGACATGGCCATCGCCTCCGAAGACTGCCGGTTCGGCGTCAATGGCGTCGATATCGGGTTTTTCTGCTCCACCCCCATGGTCGCGCTCAGCCGCAACATCCCCCGCAAGCGGGCCTTTGAGATGCTGACCACCGGCGAGTTTGTGTCGGCACCGCAAGCCGTGGAGCTGGGCCTGATCAACCGCGCGGTGCCCGATGCGGCGGTGGCCGCGGAAACGGCGGCATTGGCCGGGCGCGTTGCCGGCAAGCTTTCGGCGGCGGTGCGCATCGGCAAGGAAGCCTTCTATGCCCAGGCCGAGATGACGCTCGACGCGGCCTATGCCTATACCGGGCGGGTGGCGAGCGAGAACCTGATGTGGCGCGACACGGCCGAAGGGATTGCGGCCTTTGTCGAAAAGCGCGATCCGGATTGGGCGCAGTGAGCCGGGCCATCGGCTACATGCGCCTGACCCGGATGGCAGCACTTGCGCTGCTCGCGCTGGCCCTGCCCGCTGGAACAATCGCCGCTCAGACGCTGATCGATGAGCGCAGTGCGGTCTTTCGCGCGCGTGTGGCGCTCGACCCCCAGGCGAATGCCGAGCCGGGGCTTGCGGGATTTCTGCGTGAGGAGGCCGAGGCGACGGTCGCGCTCTATCGTGACATCGCGCAGGAGGATGCGGCCGCGGCACAGGCCGTGGGCACTGCCTTCAGCCCCTATTCGGTGGAGATCACCGACCGGGTGACCTTGCTGACCGCCGAATATGCCTCGGTCCTGCGCCAGATCTCGATCACCGCCGATGCGGGGCCGGTGGTGCTGGTCGAGGCCCTGACCACCGATCGGCGAACCGGGGCATTCCTCAGGCTCGATGCGTTTCTGGGCGGGCCGGACGGGCGCGCGGCGCTCTCGGCGCTTGCGCGGCATCTGACCCGCGAGATCGTGGGCCGGTTTCACGGCGATGCCCCCACGCCCGACTGGACCCGCGAGATCCGGGCCGCGACCCGACCCGACCTTGCCGTCCTGCAAAACTTCACCCTTACGGCAACAGCCGCGGATCCCGGACTGATCAGCGCCTTTACGTTTCACTTCGCCCCGGGCGTTGTCGCCCCGGCCGCGGCGGGGCCGGTGGCGGTTGCCGTGCC
>JBCBKN010000197.1:0-8416 GCA_038521775.1 Pseudomonadota bacterium
AACACGCAATCGCAGGATTGCGGAAGTGCAGCCGGCGGGCACAGCACGATCCGCGCCCCGGCGCGTTCGGCGCGCTTGGGCAGATCGCCCATCCGGGCAGGTGCCGCGTCATGGGCAAAGATCCGCCCAGCTTCACCCCGAGCGGCCCCACCCTGATAGGCCCCGCCTTGATGGGCAGCCAAGGCCAGCGCCTTGCCCCCGCCCCCGGCGCAATAATCGAGCAGGGTCTCGCCCGGCGCGGCCCTGGCCAGACGGGCAACGCGTTGCGAGGACAAATCCTGGATCTCGACCAGACCGCTGGCAAATGCCGCGGACCGCCGCAGCAACCGCGCCCCGTCATCGACGGCCAGGGCGTCCGGATCCTCGGCAAGCGGCACAGCGGTGATATGGTCCTGCGCAAGGGCGTGGATCGCACTGGTCCGGTCCGCTTTCAGCCGGTTGACGCGCAGATGCAGCGGCGCGCGGTGCTGCAGGGCCAGCATCACGGGCACAAACGCAGCGCCCAGATCCGCCCGCAGGCGGGTTTCAAGCCAGGCGGGGCAGTCGAGCGCCACGGCGGCGTCGGGCGGGCCGGCCCGGGCCAGGGCCGCGCGCTCGTCATCCGTGGGCCGGGGCGGCGCATGACCCTCTCCCGAGAAGGGTTCCAGCGCGCCGCACTCGGCCGCCAGCGCCAGCATCACCCCACGGCCGCTCTCGCCCAGACGCCAACCCAGCGACCGGCGCCGCCGCAGGCCGTCATAGACCAGATCGGCAATGGCACGCCGATCGCCCGCCCCGGCGAACCGATGCCTCCGCCCCCAATCGCGCAGCGCATGATCGGCAAGCGCGCCCTGCCCGGGCGGCGGCGCGATGATCGCATCGAGGATCTCGATGGCCGCCGCGATGCGTCCCCCCGGGGTCACCTCGCAGAGGATCAGGCAGAGGTGTAGCGCGTGCCCTTCATGTCGGGACGCAGGTTCAAACAGTCATAACCGAACCGTTTGACCGGCTTTGTCACCGCCTCGGGAAAGCGTTGCGCAACCTCGCGGCGCAGCATCTCGAAGGTTTCGGCGGCATAGCTGAGATGGGCGCAAAACAGCTTGTTGCAGGTATAGGCGACCGGGACAAAGCGCGGCACGTCATTGAGATAGAGCCGCGCCATCCCCTCCTGCACCCCCGGCCAGTCCATGTTCAGATAATCGTCGACAAAGATGATGCCACCGGGCCTGGTCAGCGCCATCGCGATGCGGAAATCATTGATCGTGTGCTCGGCCATATGGCAGCCATCGACCGAGAACATCGAAAAACCGCCGGTCGATGCGCGGATCGCGGCGATGTCGGCATCCAGCATCGCCATGCTGTCGGTGCGGTGGATCCGCACATCGGCCGGTTCGATGCCGGCGGCGGCAATATTGCCCTCGAACGCCGCGCGATTGCCCTTGCCGGCACCGTCGAGATTGAACTGCTGGAGATCGAACACATCGAAGGCATGGTGCGGGCCCTGGCCGGCCTTGGTCAGCGCCAACCCGGTAAAGAACTTGCCGTGAAACACCCCGATCTCGCCCGCCGGACCCTCGATGCCCTTTGACTGCTGCCAGTCATGCAAGGGTTCGATGAGGTTCCACAGATGCGGGATGCACCAGCCCTGCACCTCTTTGAACTGCCCGTGAAGATAATGACTGACTTCGGCGATGCCCATGACGGTCTGCCCTTTTTCGTCCACACCGGCCCCGTGCGCATCAACGCCCAAAGCCCGGCGAAAGGCAAGGGGGCGCTGCAGGCGCGGCGGCCACAGCTTGCGGTTGCGCGATGCGGCAACGGCGCTCAGGCTTGCCCTGCATCCAGCAGGAGACATGACGATGATTCGAGGGCTTGCCGTTGCTCTGTGCCTTGCTGCGCTGTCCAGTGCCGCCACCGCACAGGACCAGCCGGAACAGACCTATGCGCTGAAACCGTCGGCCCGCGCCGAAGCCCAGAGCTTTATGGTTGCGGCCGCGCATCCCGCCGCGGTGGAGGTTGCGCGGGCAATCCTGGCGCGGGGCGGCTCGGCGGCCGATGCCGCGGTGGCGGTGCAGATCATGCTCACCCTGGTCGAGCCGCAAAGCTCGGGCCTGGGCGGGGGGACCTTTCTTCTTTACTGGGATGCCTCGGCGCGCGCGCTGACCACGCTGGACGGCCGCGAAACGGCCCCGGCCGCCGCGACACCCGCCTATTGGCTTGGCCCGGACGGCACCCCGCTGCGCTTTTTCGAGGCGGTTCCGGGCGGCAAATCGGTCGGCGTGCCGGGCACGCTGGCGCTGCTCGCGGCGGTGCATCTGGCGCATGGCCGGCTGCCCTGGGCCGAGCTGCTGGCCCCGACCATCGCCCTGGCCGAGGAGGGTTTTCCCATCTCGCCCCGGCTTGCCGCCTCCATTGCCGGCGCGCAGGAGCGTGGGCTCATGCTGTTCGAGCCCACCCGATCGTACTTCTTTGACCCCGATGGCGCCCCGCTGCGGGCGGGCACGCTGCTTAGAAACCCCGAGCTTGCCCGCAGTCTGCGCCTGATCGCCGATCGCGGTGCCGAGCCCTTCTATGACGGGGTGATCGCCGGCGATCTTCTGGCAACGGTGCGCGATGCGCCAATGAACCCCTCGCCGATGACAGCGCAGGATCTGGCAAGCTATGCGGTGCTGGAACGCGCCCCGGTCTGCGTGCCCTACCGTGCCTATGAGATCTGCGGAATGGGCCCGCCCTCCTCCGGCGGGCTCACGGTCGGCCAGATCCTCATGCTGCTGGAGCCCTTCGATCTGGCCGGGCTGGGCGACACTGCCGAGGCCTGGCATCTCTTTGCCGAGGCCGCCAAGCTCGCCTTTGCCGATCGCGGGCTCTACATGGCCGATGCCGATTATGTCGCGGTGCCGGGCACCCTCACCGACCCCGCCTATATGGCCGAGCGCTCGCGGCTGATCGACCCGCAAGCTGTGATGGAAAAGGCACGCCCCGGCAGCCCGCCCTGGCGTGAGGGGCTTTTGCGCGCCCCCGATCTGCAGCCCGAGCGCGCCGGCACGACGCATTTCGTGATCGTCGACCGCTATGGCGATATGGCCTCGGTCACCTCCTCGATCGAAACCGGCTTCGGCTCACGGCTGATGGTGGGCGGGTTTCTGCTCAACAATGAGCTCACCGATTTCAGCTTCCGGCCCGCGCGCGACGGACAGCCCATCGCCAACCGGGTGGAGGCGGGCAAGCGCCCCCGCTCCTCCATGGCGCCCACCATCGTGCTGCAGGACGGCCGCCCGGTGCTGCTCATCGGCTCGCCCGGCGGGTCGCGGATCATTCCCTATGTCGCGGCAAACCTCATCCGGATCCTCGATTTCGGCATCGATCCGGCCGAGGCGCTCGGCGCTGGCCATATCGTGAACCGGGGCGGGACGACCGAGCTGGAGGAGGGCAGCTCGGCGCTTCGGTTTGAGGCCGGGCTGGCGGCGCTGGGCCATGAGATCACCCTGCGCAACCTCAATTCCGGCCTGCATGTCATCCAGATCAGCCCGGATGGGCTCATCGGCGCGGCCGATCCCCGACGCGAGGGGGATGTGGCCGGGCAATGAAACATCCAGCCCCGGTCGCGGCGCCACCTGTCGCGGCGGCCCCGCCGGCACGGGGCCGAGACCAGCCCGCTGCGGTCACTGATCGCTGAGACCCCCAGAAAGTGCTCTCGCCCAGGCCAAGCTCGACACCGGCGTCGGCCGCGGATCGTTTACACCGCCCAAGCGTTGCCCCCCAGGCCAAGCTCACCCGCGCCGATCTGGGCCTTGCCGGGCATCGCCGTCACCCAAACCAAACCCCTCCGCCGCTTCCAGCCAAGGCGCTGTCGCCGCCAAACGCGCCGGGCGGGGCGGCGGGGGTGGGTGGGTGGGACGCTGCCCCGCCCGGCGCCGCTCACCGCGCGCGGTAGTTGGGGCTTTCGCGGGTGATCTGCACATCATGCACATGGCTCTCGCGCAGGCCCGCCCCGGTGATGCGCACGAAACGGCAGCCCTGGCGCATCGCCTCGACCGTCGGCTGACCGGTATAGCCCATGGCAGCGCGCAGCCCGCCCGCGAGCTGATGGATCACCTGCCCGGCCGGCCCCTTATAGGCGACCTGCCCTTCGATCCCCTCGGGCACCAGCTTCTGCTCGGCCACTTCGCTTTGAAAATACCGATCCGCCGAGCCGCGCGCCATTGCCCCCACCGAGCCCATGCCGCGATAGGCCTTGTAGCTGCGCCCCTGATGCAGGAACACCTCGCCCGGCGCTTCATCGGTGCCCGCAAGCATCGAGCCGATCATCGCGCAATGCGCGCCTGCCGCGATCGCCTTGGCAAAATCGCCCGAATACTTGATGCCGCCATCGGCGATCACCGGCACGTCGCCGGCAGCCGCAGCACAGGCCATGACCGCGGTCAGCTGCGGCACCCCGACCCCGGCCACCATGCGCGTGGTGCAGATCGAGCCCGGGCCGATCCCCACCTTCACCGCATCGGCCCCGGCGCCGATCAGCGCCCGCGTCGCCTCGGCCGTTGCCACATTGCCGGCAACCACCTGCACCGCGTTCGACAGGCGCTTGATGCGGTCCACAGCCTCGCTCACCGCCCGCGCATGGCCATGGGCGGTGTCGATCACGATCAGATCGCAGCCGGCATCGATCAGCGCCTCGGACCGCGCAAAGCCCGCATCGCCCACCGTCGTTGCCGCGGCCACCCGAAGCCGACCCAGCGCATCCTTGCAGGCCTGCGGGTTCAGCACCGCCTTTTCAAGATCCTTGAGGGTCAGGAGCCCGGTGAGCCGGCCGTCCTCATCCACGACCAGCAGCTTTTCGATCCGCCGCGCCTGCATCAGGCTGCGCGCTTCGCTCAGATCGGCCGGCTCGCGCAACATGGCCAGATTGTCGGCCGTCATCAGCGCGCGCACCGGGGTTGCCTCATCGGTGGCAAAGCGCATGTCGCGGTTGGTGAGGATGCCGACCACCCGCCGCCCGGCATCGACGACCGGAAAACCGGTGATCTTATAGCGCTCCTGCAATCCCCGTGCATCGGCCAGAGTCTGGTCGGGGGTCAGCGTGATGGGCTTGTAGACGACACCGGATTCGAACCGCTTGACCCGCCGCACCTCGGCATTCTGCGCCTCGACGGTCAGGTTGCGGTGGATCACGCCCATCCCGCCGGCCTGGGCCATGGCGATGGCCATACGGCCCTCGGTCACCGTGTCCATGGCCGAGCTCAGGAGGGGAATGTTGAGGGCAATCTCGCGGGTCACCTGGCTGCGCAGATCGGCATCGCCAGGCAGAATGCTCGACGCGGCCGGCTCCAACAACACATCGTCAAAGGTCAGGGCCTCGCGGATTTCCATCGGCACATCCCCTGTCATGATCGCCAGTCGTGATGAACGTGCCGCGCTCTATCCCATGCGGCTGTGCGAATGGAAAGATCCAAGCTGCACCATGCGGCGATCGGCACCGTCCAGGATATTGGGCATCGTCACCCGCGCGTGGATGGCGGCAGCAGGAGCCGGGCCAGGGTCCAAAGCGTGACGGCGCAGGCCGTCACCAGCGCCGGCCAGGCAAACCAGACCACGCCATGCCCGGGCAGCCAACCCTCGAAGGTCATGCACAGCACCGCAAAGGCGGCACTGGGAAAGGTGAACGCGCTCCATCCCGGATGCCAGCCCCCGGCCGTGATCCAGCGCAGCCGCAGCACCAAAAGCGTCGCCACAAGCGATGCAACGGCAAAGGCCGCCAGGAACAGGGCCGGATTGCCAAGCCCGGATGCGCCGGTTCCGATCAGCGAGACGGGCGCGAGATGGATCGCTTGTGCAGCGCGCTGCGCCGGCGGCACTGGGCCGAGAAACAGCGTCACCAGGACAGCCAGAGCAACCATTGCCGCCGACGGCAGGGCCGCATAAAGAACCAGCGCCGAAAACGGCGTCTCGCCCAGCGGCAGCCCGGCGATAGGGGCCACAACCAGGCCCACGAAGGGAAGATAGAGCACCGGCGAAGCCGCAAAGCCCTGCCCGCGTGTGGCAAACATCGTCACGGTCACCGCGATCATGCTTGCAAGATGCAAGGCGATGCCGAGCAGCCAGACCGCGCGCGCCAGATCCTGCGAGATCTGCAAAAGCAGTGCTGCGAGCAGCATCAGGCCCATCGCCCCGGCCGACAGGGTGCCGCGCATCGGCGGCGGCCGGATATCCTGCATCACCAGCTCGGGCTGGCGCACGACCCTCGCCGCATAAGCCGCCAGGCAGGCCAGGTAGAGGCCGGCCGCGATCACCTGCCACGCGGTTGCAAGCGTCTGCGGCACACCCAGGGACACGGCATGCTCCAGCGCAATCCCTGAGCCCAACGCGCCCAGACAGGCCGGAAAGAGAACCGGTGAGGCGAGCCTGGAGCGAAGATCTGCCACCGGCTCAGGCCCGCCGAACGCCAGCGCGCGCCGCCATGCCGGCGCTCACCCAGACCCGTCCGGCCCGCCCGCATGGCGGTTGTCGGCGCGAAACCCGGTGGCCACGACAAATTTCTCGGCACTGTCGGCGCGGCTTGCCGGCGGTTTCATATGCGCAACCTTCGAGAAATCGCGCTTGAGCGCCGCCAGAAGCCCGCTCTCGGCACCTCCGGCCAGCACCTTGGCCACAAAGGCCCCGCCCGGCGCCAGGATCTGGCGGGCGAAATCGGCCGCCGTCTCGCACAGCGCCATGATGCGCAAATGGTCGGTGGCGCGGTGGCCCGAGGCCGAGGGCGCCATATCCGACAGGACCAGATCGGCCGGCCCGCCCAGCCGCGCGGCAATCTCGGCCTCGGCCGTGTCGGAGAGAAAATCGAGCTCCATCAGATCGGCCCCCGGAACCGGATCGACCTGCTTGAGATCCACGCCCAGCACATGCCCCTGCGCCCGCCCGCTGCGCTGGCCCAGCGCATTGACCCGCGCCACGGCCACCTGCGTCCAGCCACCGGGCGCATTTCCCAGATCCAGCACCCGCGCCCCGTCGCGCATCAACCGGTACTTGTCATCGATTTCGGCAATCTTATAGGCCGCCCGGCTGCGATAGCCGTCGCGCTTGGCCTGGGCCACATAGGGATCGTTGAGCTGGCGCTGCAGCCAGAGCGTCGAGGAGAGTTTGCGGCCGCGCGCCGTCTTGACCCGCACGGTGAGATCGCGGGCGCCGCGGCCCGAACCACCGGGCGGTTTCTTTGCGGCCATGCGTCAGCCCAGCCCGCCCGGATAATGGCCGTCTTCATTCATCATGGCGTAAAGCAGCCCCTCGCGCAGGCCCCGATCGGCCACACGCAGCCGCTCCACCGGCCAAAGCCGCAGAAAGGTCTGCAGGATCGCGATGCCCGACACGATCAGCCGGGCGCGGTTCGCCCCGATCGCCGGATGCCGGGTGCGGTCGCGATAGGAAAGGCCCAGAAAGCCTGCCACGATGTCCTCGATCCGCGCCCGGTCCAGCCAGGCGCCATCCACCCGGTCGCGATTGTAGCGCTGCAGCCCAAGGCTCGCCGCAGCGATGGTCGTGACCGTGCCGGAGGTGCCGATCATCTGCATCGGCGCGGTCAGCGGCATGTCACCCCCGGCGGCGGCAAAGCTCGCCAGCAACTCCTCAAAATGGCACGACATCAGCGCAAACCGCGCCCGGTCATCGGCGACGTCCTGGAACTTCTGGTGCAGGGTCGCCACGCCCAGCGGCACCGAGATCCAGTCGAGGATACGGGCGCCGAGCCGTCCGGTGGAGGCAAGGCTGCCCTTGAGCGGCGCGAGCTCCAGCACCGCCTTGCGCCGCGCGGCCGCCGGCACCCCGCGCAGGTCGAGCAAAATCAGCTCGGTCGACCCGCCGCCAATGTCAAAGACCATCAGATGATCGGCCTCCGGCGCGACCAGCGGTGCGCAGGAGGTGAGCGCCAGCCGCGCCTCAAGCTCCGGCCGGATGATCTGAAGCGAAAGCCCGGTCTCGCGGCGGACCGCGTCCAGCACATCTGCTGCGTTCTCCGCCTGCCGGCAGGCCTGGGTTGCCACAAGCTCATGCCGCTCCACGCCATGCTTGCGCAGCTTATGCGCGCAGAGCTGCATGGCCCGCAGCACCCGCCCGGCGCCCGCACTGCTCAGCCGGCCGGTCCGCTCCAGATCGGCGCCCAGCGAGACCGAGCGCGAGACGCTGTCGACGATGCGAAACCCACCGGCGCGGGGCACGGCGATGAGCATCCGGCAATTGTTGGTGCCAAGATCAAGTGCGGCATAGGCCGGATTGGCATCGATCCCGGAGCCTGGCGCGTTGCGCCCCTGCGGCGTGGCAAGCGGCGTGCGCCCAGGCACCGCGGCGCGTGGCGCAGCCAAGGCTGACGACAGACCCTCCTGTGACAAGCCGCGCGCCGGCATGGTCCAAGACCCTTCCCTGCCTCCGCAAAATCGGAACAACAAACTTCTGG
>JBCBKN010000198.1:0-8392 GCA_038521775.1 Pseudomonadota bacterium
CCTTGCGGGGCGTCGAATGAGAAGGTCGGCAATGCCGCGAGGATCGCCTTTGGATCGTCCGTCTCCGCCCGCCGGGCAGCCTCGGCAAAGAGATGCACCTGCATATAGGCGGCCTCGGTACAAGCCGAGATTGGCGCCTCGGGGCCATAGAGTTCGCGGTAGCGCCGCACAAAGGCATGGTTTTCCGGCCGGTTGACGGCGCTGAAATAGGGGGCCGAGGTGATGTGCTGTTCGGCCGCCGCGCGCCCCATCGCCTGCAGCTCCGGCTCGCCCGTGGTCAGACTGGCAATCGGCGCGGCCGCCCGGTCGAAACCGGCCGCATCATAGGCCTGATAAAACGCCGTGACCCCCTCGCCAACCAGCGTCGAGAACACCGTGATCGGCGCATGTTTGCGGATCAGGGCGATGACGCGTTCGATCTGCTCGGCATCGGGCTTCAGCGGCAGGTAGCGCTCATCGACCACACTGGCGCGACGGTTGAGCAAGAGGTCACGCATGATGCGGTTGGATTCGTAGGGGAACACATAATCCGAGCCCACAAAGAAAAAGCGGTTGTCGATCTCGGCGGTCAGAAACTGCGCAAGGCCCAGGCTGTTCTGGTTGGGCGCCGCGCCGGAATAGACGCAATTGGGCGAGTACTCAAACCCCTCATAGAGCGTCGGATAGAACAACAGCGCCTCGCGGCTTTCGATCAGCGGAAGCACGGCGCGCCGGGTCGAGGACATGTAGCAGCCGAAGATGACCCGCACGCCCTGGTCAAGCAGTTCGGCCGCTGCCTTGCCGTAGCGTTTGGGGTCTGAGGCCGGGTCATGCGCAACGGCAAGCAGCTCGCGCCCGTTGATGCCGCCCGCGGCATTGATCTCGTCGATCGCAATAAGGGCTGCGTTGCGCTGCGTCGTTTCGACAACCGCGGTAACCCCCGTCTGCGAAAACAGGACGCCGACGGTTAGGGCGCTCGGGCTGGCTGGCATCTATTGTCCTTTCACTCGCCCGCGAAGAATCACCTCCACGCGCCAAGTCTGTTGCAGCCACCGCAGGACACGTAGCAACTCACCCGTGCAGACGCAATCCGGTCAGTCGCGCCAGGCAAAACACGGGCGTGCGGCGGGGTTTGACGGGAATGTTGCATCGATGCGCGGGCCCACGACCGAGCCTGACGCGGCGCGGCCTGCCGCGCGGCACCGGTTCCGTACGCCGGACCGGCCCTGCGCGCTGGCCCTCTGCCTGCCCAAAACCACACAGCGTCAACGTGCTGTTGGGCCCGACCCGCGACCATGCGGCCAGGGGCGCAAAAGAAGTTTCCCGTTGACCGAAAATATACCTTATATGTAAGGTAAATCGTCGGGCACCCAAGCTTTGACGGTGTATCGCAGTATCAGGACGCGGACACGCTGCGCCTGACAATTAAAAACATCCGCAAAGCGATGTTGTCCAAATGAAACATGCCCTTTGCAAACAGGGCTCAGGGGAGGAAATCACAATGAAACACTTGGCTTTAGTTGCCGCCCTTCTTGTCGTATCGGCAACCCACTCACTTGCCAGCGAAGTTACATTGCGGGGTGTCAGTTGTTTTCCGATTGGCAGCCCGCCGAGTGTGCCGTTTGAAAAAATGGTCGAGGACATCAACGCACGCGGAAAAGGCATTGTTCAGATAGACCTGCTGGGTGGTGCGCCAGCCATCGGCAGCCCGTTCCAGATCGCCGAACGCATGGCGCTTGGCGCCTATGACATCGCGGGATGCCCCGAATCCTATTTCGGCAACCTCGTGCCGGAGGCGCCCGCGCTGCGGCTGCACGAACTGCCCTATGCCGAGCTGCGCAAGAACGGTGCGATCGACCTCTTTCAGGAACGCATGAATGCCAAGGGCGCCTATTACGTCGGGCGACACCACAATGACGGCAAATTTCACCTCTTCCTGCGCGACCCGATCGAGGCGCCCGATCTGACCGGTCTCAACTTGCGCGTCTCGCCCAATTACACGGCCTTCTTCAAAAGCCTCGGGGCGACGGTCCAACGCTCCTCGATGCCCGAAGTCTATACGCTGATGGAAAACGGCACTGTTGACGGGTTCGGATGGGCGCTGCGGGGCATCTCACCCTCATGGTACAAGGTGACGGGATACCGGGTGGATCCCGGGTTCTACCAGGCGCCCCTGCACACGATTGCCAATCTCGCGCGCTGGAACGCGTTGAGCGACGAGGCGCGCGCCCTGATCACCGAGATCGTTCTGGAGGCCGAGGCACGCACGGAACCGGACAGCAGCTGGACCCGGGACTCCGACGTTGCAATGAAAGTGACAATGCAGGAAAACGGCATGGACACCGTCACCTTCGTGGGGGCGGATGCCGAAACATGGGTCGATGCGGCGGTGTCGGCCGCCTGGGCGGAGTTTCTTGAGAACAACCCGGACCAAGGCGAGAAATTCAAGCAATTGTTCACCGGGGCCGAGTGACGGACGCAATGCCGAATTGAAACGTTCGGCCAGACCTGGCCGAACGCAACCCGCAATCCAGGCCCAATTCCGTGAACAGATCCATCGAACGCTTCGACGCGCAGTTCCTGCGTCTCAATGCGGCGATTGCCGCGCTTGTGGCCGCCTCGGTCGGGGCGTTCACCCTGTTGCTGCCCTTTGATTTCATGCTGCGAAAGCTGCGGCTGGGCGGCCTGGAATGGCTCAATGAGGGGGCGGAGTATTTCCTCTATTTCGGTGTGTTCCTCTCCGCCGCCTGGGTCCTGCAACGCGGCGCGCATGTTCGGGTGGACATCGTTCTGACCGTGCTGCCCCGGCGCGCGGCGGTCATCTTGGAGCGCGCGATGGACATCTTCGGCGCCGCGCTTTGCCTCGCGATGGCCTATTTCGGAGCGCGGGGCGGCTATTTCTCCTATCTCCTCGAAACCCTCCCCGACAAGGATTTGCGCATCCCCAACTGGATCATTCTGGCGGTGTTCTGTGTGTCCTTTGTCCTTCTGGCGGTGGAGTTCCTGCTGCGGTTTTACCGAACGATGCGGGACGGTCGCATCCAGGACACCGAGATGGGCTTTTAGGCCATGGAATGGTATTTCGCCCTGGTCCTGCTGCTCGGCACGGTCTGTTTCTTCCTCTTCCTCGGGCTTCCGGTCGCCTTTGCCTTCATGGCCGCAAACATCGTGGGTACCGCGCTCTTTATCGGTGCGTTTTGGACCGTCGGAGACTGGTATCTCGTCATGATCTCGCTGCAGAGCATGCCGATCGAGTTTCATGATGCGGTCAGCTACTCGCTCACGACGATTGCGCTGTTTCTCCTCATGGGGGAGATCCTTTTGGAGACCGGCGTTGCCTTCAAGGCAATCGGCGCGATCGAACGTCTGATCGCCCGCGTGCCGGGGCGCCTGTCGATTGTGGCAATTGTCGGCGGCACGGTGTTTTCGTCGCTCTCCGGGTCGACCGTCGCCAACACCGCGATCCTGGGCAATGTCCTGCTGCCCGATATGCTCAAACGCGGCTACAAACCCGACATTGCCATGGGGCCCATTATGGCCGTGGGTGGCATTGCCATGCTCATCCCGCCCTCGGCCCTGGCCGTCTTGCTGGCAAGCATCGCCCAGCAATCGGTTGCCATGCTGCTGGTCGCGGGCATTGTGCCGGGCGTTTTGATGGCGCTTCTCTTCTTTGCCTATGTGGTCATTCGATGCCTCATCAACCCCGATCTGGCGCCGGGCTATGACCTGGACCAGAGCGACATTGGCGCGAGCTTCAGCGTGGCGATCAACCGTCGCGGGCGCGAAATCCGACGTTGGACCTATGACGGGCGCTGGACGAATGCGCTGAACCGGCTGGTGCCGTTCTGCCTTTACATCATGCCGCTGCTGTCGATTTTTGTCGTCGTGGTCGGCAGCATCCTGACGAAATTCGCCTCGCCGACCGAGGCGGCGGCGATGGGATGCCTTGCGGCCCTGGGGGCCTGCTATTTCTTCCGGCTCTTCAAAGACACCATCAAGGTGACCGGGATTGAAGGTGCCGATTTTGACTGGCGCGCCATTGCCAAGGCCCTGCTTGAGACGGTCAAGATCAACACGATGATCATCTTCATCATTGCCGGATCGCTGGTCTTCACCCAGGCGCTGGCCGTGTCCGGCGCGACGGACGGGCTCCTCAAGGCGCTGGTCTCGCTGGACATGAGCCCGGTCGGGGTCGTGATCATGATGATGGTGATCCTGCTGTTTCTGGGCGCGTTTATGGACCAGGTCAGCATGCTGCTTCTGACCCTGCCCTTTTTTCTGCTCGGCGCATCGTCGCTTCAGGCGGTCTATGCGCTCGATCCCATCTGGCTGATGGTCCTCATCCTCATCACCATGGAGATCGGCCTGCTCACGCCGCCCTTTGGCCTGCTGCTTTACGTGATGAAGGGCGTCGCCCCGCCGGGCATCACGATCAACCAGATCATCGCATCGGCGCTGCCATTCATTCTGATCGAGATCGCCGTCCTGGCGCTGCTGGTGCTGGTGCCCGGCGTCGCGACCTGGCTGCCGGCCCTGTTGCAATGACGGCAATGGCCCCGCACGATGGCCGCGCGCCCGCGCGGGTCATGCGCCGCCACACTCAAAGGGATGCGACAGGCATCATGGTCAACAGACCCAGCGATCAGTTGCGGCTGTGGTTCTTTGCCCTGCGGGTGCACAAAGCGGTGTTCGAGCAACTGAACCAAGAGCTGAAGACCTGCGCGGGGATAAGCCTCACCCAGTTCGACGCGCTCGCGCAGCTTGAAAAGCACCCGGATGGCGTGAGCATGTCGGATCTGTCGACAGCACTGCGGGTCACCAGCGGGAATGTCTCCGGCCTGGTCACCCGAATGGCCCGGGACGGTCTGGTCGAGCGGAGATTGTCGGCAACCGACCGCCGGTCGTTTACGGTGTCGATGACACCGAAGGGCCGCCACCGGTTTCGCGATGCGGTTGAGGTTCATGATTTGAAGCTGAACCGGTTGATGAGCGATCTGAGCGCCCAGGAGCTGACCGACGCGGTCGCGGCCATGCGGAAGGTGGCGGCCGGTCTCAAATTGGCCCAGGGCCGCGATCGCATCGAGGACCTCCCCGACCTCTAGCGGCGCTGAGATCCGGCAGGCCGGCGCTTGGCGCGCAAGGGGAGGCGTGAAAACCACGGGGTGCGAAACGGGGACAGGACGGGATGATGGACCAGAACGCACGGGTTTTCGGCGAGATGTTCACGCAGCTTGCCGCGCTGCACCCGACAAGACCGGCGCTGCGCGACAAATCGGGCACAAATGTGAGCTTTGGCGCGTTCAACCGACGCATCAACCGCCTCAACCATGCCGTCGCGCAGCGCGGTCTGAAACAAGGTGACCGGGTGGCGATCCTTGCCAAGAACTCCCTTGCCTATGTCGAACTCTTCGGGCTGACAAAAACCGGGATCGTGATCGTGCCGTTGAACTGGCGCCTCAGCCTCACGGAACTGCAGGCCCTTGTTGCGCATTGTCAGCCCCGGATCATCTTTGCGGATGACGAGTTCCTGGCCACAGCGCTGGCCGTGCAGAACAATCGAGCCAGCATGGTCGTCGCCATGGGCTCTGGAGCGCCGGACGTCTTGCCGCTTTCCGCGCTGAGTGAGACAGGCACTGACCAGGAACCGCAGAGCAGCGTCGCGCCCGACGATCCGCTTTGCATCATCTACACCAGCGGCACAACCGGCGCGCCAAAGGGGGTGTTGCACACGCACCGAACGGCGCTTGACAACATGCGCGTGTCGTCCCACGCGGCCCAGGGGCTGGGCCCGGGCGACAGGGTCATGGCGGTCATGCCCCTGTTTCACATCGGCGGGCTGCTGCTGCATTTCTTTTCGGCCTTCTCTGCGGGCTGCACGACGACCCTGCTCACCGAATTCTCACCCAGATCGGTTCTGGAGACGATCAGGGATCACAGGATTTCCAACGTGCATCTGGTGCCGACCATGATCGCGGCGGTGCTGGACCGCTACGATGCGGCTCCGGTGGATGTCTCCACGCTCAAGACCATCCTCTATGCCGCCTCGCCAATTCCCTCGACCCTGCTCAGGCGCGCCTTGATCACGCTGCCCGATTGCGGGTTCGTTCAATCCTATGGCGCAACCGAATCCGGCATGGTCACGGTTCTGAGCGCGCAGCAGCATATCGCGGCACATGATGCAGACACCGCGCGGATACTGATGTCATGCGGCCAACCGGTCGCCGACCGGGCCGTGCGCGTCATTGCCGATGGCCGCCCATGCCCACCCGATGCCATCGGCGAGATTGAGGTCAAAAGCCCCGGCGTCATGGCCGGTTACTGGAAGAACAGCGCGGCATCCGGGGCGGCTGTCACCGACGGGTGGCTGAAGACCGGAGATCTCGGCTACATCGACGAAAACGGCTTCATCTACATCGTCGATCGCAAGAACGACATGATCATCACCGGCGGCGAGAACGTCTATCCCACCGAAGTCGAGGAGCATTTGTGCCGGCTTGACGGTGTCGCCGCGGCCGCGGTGTTCGGCCTGCCCGATCCGCGATGGGTGGAGAAGGTGGCGGCCGCGATTGTGACCGCGCCTGGTGCGGCCCTTTCCGGCACCGCCGTGATGGAGGCAATAAGGTCGGAACTGGCCGCCTATAAATGCCCCAAATCCGTGTTCTTCCTGGCCGAGCTTCCCAAGAATGCCACCGGCAAGGTTCTGCGAAAGGAGCTCAGGCAGATGGCGCTGTCGGGCGAGATCGTCTGAGCGGGGCCTAGCCGTCGCGCGGTTTGGCGCCGGCGCGCCACCCCACCACCGCCTCCTGAAACGAGGGTCTGTCGGGCGCGTGCTGCATATACGCCGCCACGCGCGGGCTGCCGCTCTCCTCGGCCCAGAGGCGCTGCAGCCCCAGAAGGGCCAGGCGATAGAGGCTGACCGTCCACATAATGTCGGCGAGCGTGTAGGCATCGCCCAGCACCCAGGGGCCATCATGCGTGCCGAGCTGCGCCTCCAGCGCGCCGACATGATCGGCAAAGGCCGCATGCACCTCCCGCATGTTCTGGCCGTTCTGAATGAAGGTCGCGGCGGCCCGCTCCTTTTCGATCTTGGCGCGGTAGGCCGGGATCAGCTCCGACCCGTCCTCAAGCTGATCCAGCACGCTTTGCAACCCGGCGATCTTCTTTGCATGCACTCCGGTGATGTTGCTGATCAGTTTTTCGGGGCGCGTGTCGGCATCGGGATGCGCCCCATAGAGAAGGGCGACATGGGGGGCCTGGTCGATCAGCGCGATCTGCGCGTCAATGACATCTTCCAGACCCTCGGGAACCAGCGTCGGTCCCTCCCCCACTTCCCGGTCCAGGTATTTGCAAATATTGAGAGAATCCACCAGAACACGGGCCTTTTCATGATCGACCAGCGTGGGCACCACCGCCGGGTCAAACCCCTCGGTCTCGACGGACGAAACCCCTCGATACCCCGTTGCAAAGGCACCGCCTGGCGCGCCCTTCAGCCGCAGGCGCACGTAATCCGGCAGGTAGTTTTCCTGCAACCCGCCCGCGACCGGACCGATGCGCAGGGCATGGCTGATATAGGGCGCCTCTTTTTCGGCGAGCACGCAGCGCACCTTGTTCGAGCAGAGCGAAAACCCGGCATGGTACAACTCAAACCGCGGCGCCTGCGCCGATCCGCCGAAAACAACGCCCTGACACATCTCGGGAAGCTGTTCGTTGAGCGACAGAACATTGGCTTCAAGATCCTTGGAAGGCTCAGCGGCATTTGACACAGGCGGGTTCCTTGCTCAGTGCCCAATTGGCGGTTTCAGCCGGACGGCTTCGATGTCCTAAAAATATATATTTTTGGGAGGAGCACAAGCGTGGACCCAACCGCGTGATGTCCGGGTCGAAGCGCCGGCTACAGACCATCGGCCACGACCCTCGGCACAGACGCCTATGCCTATCGGGACCAACGGACGTGGCAACGTCTCACGGCGTCCTGGCCGGGGCAAGCAACCTGGGATTGTAGCGCTCATCAGGGACGGGGCGTCTTTCTTCACGACCGTCGCCCGCGAAACCACGCCCCCGGCTTTCTGAAAATATGTGGCTATAGCCGTGAGGCAGGTGAGGACTTCGAAAATCGTCTATTCTGGCAACACGCCCGTGCACGGGTTTGATGGCCCTGCCGCGCTCTGCGGTTTGGGTTCCATGCAACTTCAAGCATTTGGGGTATATGGATTAACTGGCTCCGGCCGCTGGATTCGAACCAGCGACCAGCGGATTAACAGTTCGCTAGCCTATTGCCACCTAGCAATCCAAAATACTCACAAAATGCTTTAATATTCATTGTTTTATTAGAAAGTTCAGAACATACTTGAACATCAAAAACCGTGCTAGCACTTCAGGTTGGCATGTTCTAGGCTCGCTATAGGCTCAGAAA
>JBCBKN010000199.1:0-8371 GCA_038521775.1 Pseudomonadota bacterium
ATCTGGGGCAGAACCTCACAGCGGTGCTGAGCGGGGTGCAGGAGGCCTGCGCTACCCGGCCAGGGTGATCGAGACGCGGCGGTTCTGCCGGCCCTTCTTTTCGATCTTGCCCAGGACAACCGCGCCGATCTCGCCGGTGCGGCGCACATGGGTCCCGCCGCAGGGCTGCAAATCGACGGGCGCATCGGCCGCACCGATTCGGACCAGCCGGATCTTCCCTGCACCGCGGGGCGGCGCCACCGACATGGTCTTGACCAGACCGGGGTTGGCATCGAGCTCGGCCTCGCTGATCCAGCCTTCGCTCACCGGGTGATCGGCAGCAATCAGCGCGTTGAGCGCGGCCTCGACTTCGGCTTTGTCCTCCGGGGCTTCGGGCATGTTGAAATCGAGCCTGCTTTTCTGTGCGCCGATCGCCCCGCCCGTGACGGGAAAGGGCAGCACGACCGAGAGGAGATGCAGCGCGCTGTGCATCCGCATCAGCCGATATCGCCGCGCCCAGTCGAGCGTCTGGGTGCCGGATGCGCCCGGGGCCGGCAAATTCTGCCCGGGTGCCGGCACCAGGTCGATGTTGCCGGCCTCGCCCTTCACGCAATCGGCAATCGTCACGGTCTGGCCGGCGAACTCAACACTGCCGGTGTCACCAGGCTGACCGCCGCCGGTGGGATAGAACAGCGAGGCGCGCAGCACCAGATGCCCGGCCTGGGTGACGGCCACCAGGTCGGCCGGTGCCGTGCGCAGATAGGCATCCTGAGCATAAAGCGCATCGGTCATCAGAGAGCTCCGCGTTTCAGGCCCGCACAACAAGGGCTGGCCAGGCCGGTCGGACGCGCGTCATGGATCAAGGTGCAGCCTCGGGCGTGGATTTGTGCAATGTCACGGGCGCGGAGGGCATGTCGGGCTGCACCGGCGCGTTTTGCGCCGGCGCGGCAGGGTTGACGCCAGTTGCCCCATGCGCGGCCAGGGCGCGGGCGAGCTCATCGCTGTTGCGCAGGTGAAGATCGCGCTGGGCAAACGGGATCTCGATGCCGGCATCGCGCAGGGCCGCGGCGACGCGGTGATGCATGTCGTTGGTTGCGGCAAGCGTGGCGTTCACATCGCGCAGGTAGCAATAGACCGAGAATTCCAGCGCATCGGCGCCAAACCCGGTGAAGACCACGATCGGCGGCGAGCGGGGCAGCAGATACTCGCAGGGCAGTGCCGCCTCCATCAGGATGCGCTCGACATTGCGGGTGTCCGAGCCATAGGCGACGCCGACCTTCACGATGACCCGACCGGTGGTTGCGCGATGCGTGCGGTTCATCACCGAGGAGGTGATGAAATCGGCGTTCGGCACGGTCACGATGGCGCGGTCGAAGGTCTGTATGGCGGTGGCGCGGACCGAGATCCGGCGCACCGTGCCCTCGGTGTCGCCCACCCGCACCCAGTCGCCCTCCTTGATGGGACGCTCGATCAACAGGATCAGGCCGCTCACGAAGTTCGACACGATGGTCTGCAGGCCAAAACCGATGCCGACCGACAGCGCGCCCGCAACGATCGCCAGGCTTGAGAGGTCAAGCCCGGCCGTTGAGATCGCAAGCAGCGCGGCCAGGGTGATGCCGATATAGCCCGCAATGGAGGAGAGGGCCTTTTGCGCGCCGGTGTCGATCCCGGTCTGCGGCAAGACCGTGATGCGCAGGAGGCCCTGGATCAGCCGAGTGATGTAATAGCCGGCCAAAAACACCGCGACGAAAATCAGGAAATCGGCCGGGCTGATGCGGGTTTCGCCAATTGTGATGCCGTCGATCAGCCGTCGCCAGGTTTCGTTCAGATCGCTTTCCCGCGCGCCCCAGATCAGGGCCAGCGCCGGCAGCGCCACGGTGGCCAGTGCGACGCCGGTGAGCACGGGCAGCAGGGCCAGACGGCTCACCTCCTGACTGCCGCGCCGTGCTTCGATCACATCGACCGACCGGCTGACGAGCCCGATCAGCACAATGCACGAGCCCAGCATCGCCGCGGTGAAAAGCGTGGGAAAGAAGAGATACCGCGCGCCGGCATAGTATCCAAAGGCCGCAAGGACCGGTGCGGAGAGCGCAACCAGAAACCCGATCTGGACCATGGCGCCGCGCACGGCCTGGCCCAATGCGGCGCGCGGGTCCTCTTCGTCATCCACCGCACGGGGCGCCGGCTGCGTATCGCGCCCCAGCCGCACCGCCCTCGCAAGCCGAAACAGCGCCAGGCTGCCCACCAGGATCAGCACAAAGCTGCCCACAGCGAGGGTTTCAAGCTCGCGCCAGGCTGCCGAGCTGCCGCGCACAAAGACCTGGTCGAGCCCGGCAACAAGGCCCAGCAGTAGGGTCATGCGCCGTGCCCGCCGAGCCATCTTGGGGGTCATGGGGAAAATGCTGCGCGCCGGGGCGTCGGTGCCAAAAAGCGCCTCGGAGAGCCAATAGGCCATGATGATGCAGGGCGCGAACTGATCGAGATCGCGGATCAGCGGTGCGGCGGCACCGTTCAAGAGACCGGCAATTGGCAGCGCGCTGAGCAGCGCGAAGACCCCCAGCCCGGGCACGATAATGGCCGTGACGGTCAGGCCCAGCCCGTAAAGGATGGTGCCCAGCCCCAAGGTCTGCCCGCCCTGCGCCACCAGCTGGGCCAGGCGCCGCTCGAAATAGGAGACCACGCGCTCGCGAAGCCAGCCCAGGATCGCAATCGCCAGCACGACCAGCCCGGCCGCGGCGGCCAGTCTGGAAAGATCGCGGACCCGGGACATGCCAAGCCAGGCATCGCGGACCGCAAGCTGGGTGCGCTCGGCGACGTTTTCGGCCGCCACCCCCCAGGATGCCGGGTCGAGCGGCGAATCACTGCGAGCGAGCAGGGCCGAGCGGAACCGCGCCCGCACACGCGCATCGATGCGCTCGACAAGGTCGGATGCGCGCCGGAACGCGGCCTCGGCAGCCCTGAGCGGCACCTCGACCCGCGAAAGCTGCGTGACAAGCGCGGTGCGCTGCTGGGCGATCCCGGCATCTTCGACACCGAACTCGTCGCTCACCGGGCCCAGCGCCTCGAGCTGCGCGCGCAGCGGCGTCGCAAGCTCGCTGGCCCGCTCGCTGAGGGTCCGGGCCGCGTCCCGCTGCTCTGCCAGCTGGTGGCGGAGGGTTTCGAGCACGCTGTCGGGCACGCCGTCATTGACCAGCCGCGCCTCGGCCGCATCGGCCACCTGGCTCCAGACCGGAACGAGCCGTTCAACCTCCTGGGCGAGCGTCTGTGCACGGGCAGGTGCGCTGAGGATCGGTGTGAGGAAGAGAGCGCAGACAAGCGCGAGCAGCAGTGTTCCCGGCAGCAGTCTTCCTGGCAGCAGTGTTTTCGGCAGCAGTTTTCCCGGCAGCGTCGGGCCTGCCGACAGAGCTCCAATGGCGCGGCACAGGGCGATATGCCCGCGCCGCCGCCAGGAGCGGTCAGACATCTTCAAAGACAGGTGGGATCTCGCGGGGCGCACGCGACAGCCAGCTCGGCACAGGCAGGTCGCGCGCGCTCAGAAACTCGGCATTGAAGAGCTTGGACTGGTAGCGCGTTCCATAATCGCACAGGATTGTCACGATGCGGTGGCCGGGCCCCATCTCCTGGGCCATGCGCACGGCACCCGCGATGTTGATGCCCGATGAGCCGCCCAGGCACAGGCCTTCCTCCTCGAGCATCGAAAAGACCCAGGGCACGGCCTCGCTGTCGGGAATGTTGTAGGCCATGTCGACGGTCAACCCCTCCAGATTGGCCGTGATCCGCCCCTGGCCGATGCCTTCGGTGAGCGAGCCGCCCTCGGCCTTCAGGCTGCCATGGGCATAATGGTGCCATAGCGCCGAGCCATCGGGATCGGCCAGCCCGATCTTGACGGCCGGCTTGCGCGCGCGCAGCCCTTCGGCCACGCCGGCCAGGGTGCCGCCCGAGCCGACCGCGCAGATAAAGCCGTCAACCTGCCCCTCGGTCTGCTCCCAGATCTCGGGCGCGGTGCTGTCGACATGCGCCTGGCGGTTGGCGGTGTTGTCGAACTGGTTGGCCCAGACCGCCCCATTGGGCTCGGATTTGGCCAGCGCCTCGGCCAGGCGGGCGGAGTATTTCACGTAATTGTTGGGGTTGCGGTAGGGCACCGCCGGCACCTCGACCAGCTCGGCCCCCGCAAGCCGGATCATATCCTTCTTTTCCTGGCTCTGCGTGTCGGGAATGACGATGACGGTGCGATAGCCCATCGAAGCGCCGACCAGCGCCAGCCCGATGCCGGTATTGCCGGCCGTGCCTTCCACGATGGTGCCGCCCGGTGCCAGCGCCCCGCGGGCCACCGCATCGCGAATGATGCCCAGTGCTGCGCGGTCCTTGACCGACTGGCCCGGGTTGAGGAATTCGGCCTTCCCGTAGATCTCGCACCCGGTGAGGTCGGAGGCCCGGCGCAAGCGGATCAGCGGCGTGTGTCCCACGGCCGCGGCGAGGTCGGAAAAGGCATGTGTCATCGGGCCGGCCATCTCTGTGCATGTACATGCGTGTGCGGGCCGTCACGCTATGCGCAGGCCGGGCGGGTTTCAACCGCCTGTTGCGTCCGCGCCATGGCCGGGCGGCCGGGCCCAGACTGCGCGAAGCCGCGCCCGCTCCGCGTGCAGCCAAAGCAGGCTCAGCACCGAGGGTCCCGTCGCGATCTCGCCCTCGCGGATGCCGCGCAGCGCGCGTTCCAGCGGGATGACGACCGCGCGGATGTCCTCGGCCTCATCCTCGCGCCCGTGAAGCCCGCCCGCCTGGCTCAGATCGGCCTCGCCCACAAAGCTCTCGATATGCTCGGCGGCAATGCCGGGCGAGGGGTAATAGCTTGCCACATGGGCAAGCCGGCCGAGGGTGAGGCCTGCCTCCTCCAATGCCTCGCGCCGGGCCGTGGCCTCCGACGTCTCCTGCACGTCGCGCCGGCCGGCGACAGGCTCAAGCGTCCAGGGGACGGCATCGCCGCGGGCATGCGGACCGGCCCGCCATTGCTCGACCAGAAGGACAAGATCGCGCGCCGGGTCCCAGGGCAACACGGTGACCGCATCACCGGAGACAAAGACCTCGCGCCTGATGGTCGGCGAGAGGGTGCCGTCAAAGCGGGGATGCTGCAGCTCTAGGGTGTCGACGGCAAAAAACCCGCTATGGCTGCGCTCGGGCGGTGCTTCGCGACTGGTGCTGCGACGCAGGCCTTTGCGCAGCGCCACGGGCGGCGTTGCGCAGGCGGCCGCTCCCCGCGCCATCGCCCGGATGCGCACAGCATGGCGAAGCCGTGGCAGCAGCGCGAGGGGCTGGCCGCGATGGTCCATCAGCTCCGACGCTTCGGCCAGGGCGACGGCCCGTTGCAGCGGGTCGCTCTGCCACGCGATCGGGGCTGCGCCCGCCGCGCTGTGCTCTCTCTCAGGCGGCTGGCGCAGATCGGAGGGCGCGGGCAGCGCTGGCGGCAAGGCCGACCAGGCCATCGTGGGGCCCGTCACTGTCTCCAGTTCGACCTCGGCGATCCGCAACTCGGCCAGGCGCGCATAGTCGCGCAGCCGCGCCAGGGCGCTGCGGCCCAAGCCGGCGGCAATCTGGCCCGCGACCGCGTCGCCTGTCGCGGTTTCGATACGCGCCGGGCCGCCCGGCCGGGCCGTGACCAGCCTGTGATCGGGCAGATTTGCTGCGCGCAAGGCTGCGTCGGAGAGCGGCTGACCCAGCACAACGTCCCGCAGATCGGGATCCGCTAGCAGTGCGCAGAAAAAGAACGGAAGCGACACGGCAGAACCGGCAAGTGAGTGGCGGGATTGATCCCGCGCACTAAACACTGTGGTGAGGAAACGGGCAACCGAGGTGATCCGGGGGGGCGCATCCACCGTAAGCACCTTACAAGAGATCGTGAAGCGAAGGCGCTATGGCAGAGTATCATCCCACCGACGACATGATTTTGGGGTACGCCTCGGGCAGCCTTTCGGAGGGTCTGTCGCTTCTGATGGCGAGCCATCTGACCTATTGCGCGGAGTGCCGGCAGCGGGTCGAGAAGCTCGAAAGTCTGGGCGGCGCGATGCTGAGCGCGATGTCGGTGCCCAACATGACGCCGCCTGCCTTTGACGACATCCTCGCACGGCTCGGCCCGCAGGACCCGGCGCCCGGAATCGGGGCGACCAGTACCGGGGCGACCGGCGCACAAGGCAATGGCGTGGCCCGGCCGGCGCAAGCGATGGCCTCGACGGTGCTTCCGGCGGCAATTCGCGACCGCATCGGCGGAAGTGAGGCCGAGATCTCCTGGCGGTTCCGGATGCCCGGCCTGTCGGAGCATGTGATTTCCACATCCGAGACCGAAAGCGTGTCGCTTCTGCGCGCCCGACCCGGCGCGCGCATGCTGGCCCACACCCATCATGGCGATGAGGCGACGCTGATCTTTTCGGGTGAGATGCGCGACGGCGACCGGGTCTATCGCCGCGGCGATGTCGCGATTGCCGATGAGGCCGACGATCATCGCCCCGAAATTGTGGGCGAGGAGACCTGCTATTGCCTGATCGTCATGTCGGGCAGCATGCAGTTCACCGGTCGGCTGGGCAAAGTGCTTAACCTCTTTCACGGGTAGTGTGATGACCGATCTGACACGACGTTCGACCATGCTCGGCGCTCTGGCCGCCGGCGCGTGCCTGAGCGCACCCGGCCTGGCCAATGCGGCCACGCTGGCCTCGCGCCGGTTCGGCATTGAGCGCGCCGGCGACAAGGTGGGCTTTCAAACGGTCGAGCTTCGTCAGGCCGGCAGCAGCCTGCGTGTGAGCATCCAGATCGAGATCGTCGTTCGTGTGCTCGGCATTGCCGCCTATCGCTATGAGATGGAGAATGTCGAGCATTGGGAGGGCGGGCGTCTCAAGGATCTGCGCTCCACGACCAATGATGACGGCACAGCGCATGCAGTTACGGTCCGGCGCGCCGGCGATCTTTTGGAGATCGAGGGCAGTGCCTATGCCGGCCGCGTGGCGGGCGATGCGGCGACGACGACCTATTGGAGCTATGATTTCCTGCGCCGGCCGCTTTGGATCTCCACCCATGACGGACAGCCGCTCACGATTGCGGCGCGGCGCGCGGGCAGCCGCAATCTCGATCTTGCCGGCCGGGTGGTGAGCGCGGAAAGCTGGACCGTCTCGGGCGGGCTTGATCTGCAGCTTCTCTATGCCCAGCAGGAATGGGTGGCCAACTACTTCATCGCCCGCGGCGAAGAGGTGCGCATCGTCGCCGAGGACACCAGCACGCCATTGGCGCCGCATTTCATCGCCTGACATTGTCGGTGTTTTCGCAGGTGATGCGACCGGCCGATGGCGCGGTCTGGATCACCGGGGCCAGCGGCGGCATCGGCCGGGCGCTGACGCTTGAATATGCGCGGCGCGGCTGGCGGGTGGTGGCAACCGCCCGGTCGGCGGACCCGCTCGCCCAGCTTGCGACCGAGGCCGAACCCCTGCGGGGGCAGATCGATCCAGCACCCGGCGATGTGACCGATCCCGCAGCCATGCAGAGGATTGTGGAGGGCATAACCGCGCAGGGTCCGTTGGCGCTCGTCGTGCTGAATGCCGGCATCTACACGCCGATGCGCGCCAAGGGGTTTCAGGCCGCCCAGGCGCGGCGGATGTTCGACGTCAATCTGGGTGGCGTGGTCAATGCGCTTGAGCCGGTGCTGGCCTGTTTGATCGCACAGGGGCGCGGGCATGTGGCGCTGACCGCCTCGGTTGCCGGCTATCGGGGGCTGCCCCAGGCCGCGGGCTATTCGGCGACCAAGGCGGGGCTCATCGCCATGGCCGAAGCGCTGGCGATGGATCTGGTCGATCTCGGCGTGCGCATCTCGGTCATCAATCCGGGCTTTGTCGAGACCGAGGCGACGGCGGTGAACGAGTTCGACATGCCCTTCCTGATGCAACCCGACGCGGCGGCCCGCCGCATTGCCGACGGGTTGGCGCGGCCGGGCTTTGAGATCGCCTTTCCGCGGCGCTTTGCGCTGATCCTGAAGCTGGTGGGGCTGTTGCCCAACCGCGCCTATATCTGGGCGGTGCGCCGGGCGCTGGGCTGGGACAAGATGCCCGACTGAGCAGATTGGCTGAGCAGATTGGCTGAGCAGATTGGCTGGGCAGATTGGCTGGGCAGATTGGCTGGGCAGATTGGCTGGCTGGGGCGCCCGCGCCGTCGCCTTCGCTCGGGCACGTGTTTCAGGCCGAGGGCTTTCCGGCGGCCGCGATGCGTTCAAGCGCGGCGCGATGGGCGGCCCGGTCGAGCGGGAACCGCCACATGATGGCAATCGCGACCAGCTTCAGGGCCACCGGTGCGGCGGCATAGAGCAGCGCCAGCGCGCCCAGCGCCTCGGCACCGTTCGGACCGATCGCCTGAAACCCGG
>JBCBKN010000200.1:0-8355 GCA_038521775.1 Pseudomonadota bacterium
CCGCCGGATTCCGAGAACGGGATCACGAACTCGATGGTCTTGCCCGACAGGTCGAGCTCCTGCGCCGGCGCGCTGACCGGTGCGGTGCCGATGGCGGCAAACGCCATTGCGGCCGCGAGGGCCCAGCTTTTGAGTGACATCTCTTTCCTCCCTTGCGCATGCGCCATGTCGCGATGCGCTTATTGTCGTCGTGCTTTTGCACGCTTGGCCGCATCCTGCGGCGCTTTCCGGGCAGACGCAAGGCCTTGGCGTTCGTGCAAGTGGGGTGCCCGACCGGCGGGAGCCGATGGAACGCAAGGGCAGCGGCATCGCCCGCGGTCAACGGGCCTCAACGGGCCTCAGCGGCCGATGGCATAGGCCTGCATCAGCCGCGGGGTCGCCGCCGCGGTCATCAGCCCGTCCGGGCGTCGTGCCGCAGCGGTCAGCCGCCCGACCGACCAGGGCGCGGCGATGGTCAGCCGGTGGCCGCGCTCGGTCAGCCCGCGCAGCGTTTCCTGGGGGAAGGCCGGCTCGATCATCATCTCGCCGGGTCGGACGCCGCGGGGGTGAAAGCTCGATTGCAGATGCAGGCTGTGGAAAAGCGGGCCGTCGATGGCCTCCTGCAGCCCCATTGCATCATGGATCAGCCGGGTGAGGAAAATCAGCTGCCATTGGTCCTGCTGATCGCCGCCGGGCGTGCCGAAGGCCAGCCGCGTGCCATCGGGCCGCCGCGCCATCGAGGGGCTGAGCGTGGTGCGCGGGCGGCGTCCGGGGGCCAGGGATGTGGCCAGGCCCTCCTCAAGCCAGAACATCTGCGCGCGGCTGTTGAGCGGCACGCCCAGACCCGGCACCACGGGGTTCGATTGCAGCCAGCCGCCCGACGGGGTGGCCGAGACCATATTGCCCCAGCGGTCAATGACGTCGATATGGACCGTATCGCCATTGTTGGGCTGCGGGTCGGTGCCCTGCAGATCGCCCGGTCGGGTCAGATGCGCAAAGGTCGGCTCGCCGCCGCCCGGCGCGGCCCCCTCGGCCGCCTGAAATCGCGCGGCACGGTCGACGAAGGCTGCGGCCTGAGCCTCGAAGCCGGGGATCGGCCCGGGCCGCTGATCATGCGAGGCGGTACGGCCGATTTCGCCTGCGCGGGCGGCGGCATAATCGGGCGACAGAAGCGTGGCAAGCGGGATCTCGCTCTGCGCAGGATCGCCGTAATAGGCCTCGCGGTCGGCCATGGTGAGCTTGAGTGTTTCGACGATGCGGTGCACCCGCTCGGTCGAGAGCGGTCCGCTGGCCGCCAGATCCTGCCGCTCCAGCATCTGAAGCGATTGCAATAGCACAGGGCCTTGGGTCCAGGCGCCTGGCTTGTAGATGTCCCAGCCCTGGCTTGCGATGCTGAGTGCGGGCTCCTCATGCGCCTGCCAGCCGGCCATATCCTCTGCCGTCAAGACCCCGCGCCGGGCGATGCCCGACCCATCGTCGAACAGCCCGCTTTTGATATGCGCGTCGATCGCTTCGGCCACAAACCCCTCATAGAAGGCCCGGCGGGCGGCCTCGATCTGGGCCTCGCGGCCCTGTGCGGTTTCGGCCTCGCGCAGCAGCCGCTCCCAAAAATCGGCGAGGGTAGGATTGGCAAAGACCGCGCCCGCAGCCGGTGGCGACCCGTGCGGCGTCCATGTCTCGGCCGAGCTGGGCCAGGCGCGTGCAAAGAACTCCGCCTGCGCCGCGATCATCCCGGCCGCCGAGGCCAGCAGCGGGTGGCCCGCGCGGGCATACTGGATCGCAGGCTCCATGATCGTGCGCAGGGACAGCCTGCCATGCGCGCGCAAAAGCGCCATCCAGGCCCCGAAGGCGCCGGGGATGACCGTGGCCAGCGGCCCCGCGCCGGGGATCAGGCTGAGCCCTTGCGCGGTGTAATGGGCGATGCTGGCGCCCTGGGGCGCGCTGCCCTGTCCGCAGATCACGCCCGGTGCCTCGGCCCCTGCCGGCCAGACCAGAAGCGGCATGTCGCCCAGCGGCCCGTTCAGATGCGGCTCGACCACATTGAGCACAAAGCCCGCGCCCGCTGCCGCGTCGGCCGCACTGCCGCCCGCCTCCAAAAGCTTCATGCCCACCGCCGAGGCGATCCAATGCGTGCTGGTCACAACGCCGAAGGTGCCGGCGATCTCGGGGCGGGTGGTGAAGGTCATGGGCGGTCCCTAGCCTTTGCGCAGAAAAAACCGGGCGGCGAGCGGCGCCCCGGTGATGACAAGGAACACCCGCGTGAGGTGATGCACAATTACAAAGCCCAGATCAGCGCCGGCAAGAATGGCCAGCAGGGTCATTTCGGCCTGGCCCCCTGGCGCAAAGGCCAGAAACCCCTCGACCGCCGGGGCGATGCCCAAAAGCACCACGATCTCGGTGAACACGGCCGCCAACACCGCCAGGACCAGCACAAAGAGCACGCCGGCCAGCACCACGCGGCGCAGCTCGGCCAGGGTCACCCCGACATAGCCGACGCCGATGCCGATGCCGATCATGAATTGCGCGGTCAGGATGGCCTCGGCCGGCGGTCGGCTGTGGATCAGCCCAGAAAGGCTGAGGGCGGCCGTCACGATCATCGGGCCGATGATCGAGGCGCCGAAAAGCCCGATGCGCTCACCGCCCTTCCAGCCGATCAGCGCGGCAGCGACCATCAGCGCCATCTCGACGGCAGGCAGGTCCGCTGCGGGGGCGCCGATCTCTCCGCTCAGCGGGGTGCCGAAACCCAGCGTCAGGATCAGGGGCGCGGTGGTCACGATGATCAGCACCCGCGTGGCATGAATGAGCGACAGCGCGCGGCCATTCCCGCCCGCCTCGGTCCCGAAGATGATCATGTCCTGCAGCCCGCCGGGCATGGCGGCATACCAGGCGGTGGTGCGGTCAAACCCAAACCCGCGCACGAAGAAGGGCAGGCCGACCGCGCCGATGCACAGGATGTAGAGCGGCATGAAGGCAAGCGAGGCGGCCATGCCGGGCAGGGCTGCGACCACATCCGGGGTGAGCGAGGCGCCCACCGCCACGCCCAGGATGGTGCGCGCGGCAACCGAGACCTGGCCAAAGCCCTTGAGCGGCCGCTGGGCGAGGGCGCTCAGCAGACAGGCAAAGAGCGGTCCGAAGAGAAAGGGCAGCGGCAAATCGAGCGCCCAGAAGAGTGCGACACCCGCAATGGCGGTGGCAAAGGTCTCCGCACGCCGCGACAGGGCGGTGCGGGCGCTCACCCTGGCTGTGCCCGGCGGTGCTGTTCTGCCCTGCGGCGCTGTTCTGCGATGCGGTGCTGTTCTGCGATGCGCTGCTGTTTTGCGATGCGGAGCCGCTGTGCCTCGCGGATCAGGGCGGCCAGGCGGAACGCGCCATGGGCCATTTTGGTATAGGGGGTCAGGAGAAAGAGGCTGAGGACCGCGCCCAGATGCAGCGCCAAAAGGGCGGGCAGTGTCGCTGCAAGCTGCGTGACGGCTCCGGCGGCGTAAAGCGCCAGTCCGCTCGCCGCGACCAGCACGAGCAGGAGGATGAAGCCCATCTCGCCGCCCCAGGCGCCCGCGGCGCCCAGATGCCGCGCGGACCGCAATTTCAGTGCCATCAGCCAGATGCCGCCGGCCACCATCAGCAGCCCCCCCGGCAGGCCGAAGAGCTTTGGCAGCGACAAAAGGGGGTAGGGTGCCGGCATGTCGGCCCCATAATGCATCAGCGTGGCGCTGCTGGTCGACAAAAAGCACAGCAAGAAGCCATACATCACCGCGTGATGCGCCCGGCGCCGGGCGGGCGAGAAGCGGTCCTCCTCCTCGAAATTGCAGCCATCGCCATGCCCGCCGGACAGGTTCCTGAGCCGTGCGGCGTCGCTCAGCGCCCGCACGACATCTGAGCGGTGAAGCGGGCCGCCCCCGACATCGCGCCAATAGCGCCTGAGCCCGACGGCCAGGGCGACCAGCGGCAGCAGGAAGGCGGGCAGGAAGATCGCCACCATCGCACTGTGCGACAGAAATGCATAAAACCCGGCGCCGCCGGTCGGACCGAGCGCGCGCATCGCCGCAAAGATCAGCGCAAAGCCAAGCGCAATCGACAGCCCCAGGGCGGCACCGCTGGTCATAAAGAGCCGCGCCAGCCCGCCGGGCCAGGCATAGCCCTCCCAGCCTGCCTGGCGCAGATCGGCCAGGGCCGCGGGCAGGTTGAGGTCGAACTCATGAGGCGCGGTGTACTGGCAGGCGTAATAGCAGCCGCGGCAATTGTGACAGAGATTGGCAAGCTGGGTCAGATCGCCGGCCGCAAAGCTGCGCTGGCTGTGCAGGGCCGGGAACACCGCGCAATACCCCTCGCAATAGCGGCAGGCATTGCAGATCTCGGCCTGGCGCTGGGCCTCGACCAGCAAGGGCGCCATTGCGTCAGTTTGCATGGGCTGCGGCCTCCCCGCCCGCAATGCGTCCGAAAACCGTGCCGATGGTCATGCCAAACCCCGCAAGATAGCCCTGGCCGAGGATCGAGCCCGCCATGGTCTCGCCCGCCGCCCAGAGATTGCTGACCGGTCGGTTGCCGATGCTGCATTGCGCGCGCTCATCGACCCGAAGGCCCAGATAGGTGAAGGTCACGCCCGGGCGCAGGCTGTAGCCCAGAAAGGGCGGCTGGTCGATCGGGCGGGCCCAGTTGGTTTTGGCCGGGTCGATGCCGGTGGTCGCGACCCCGTCGAGCTCGGTCGGCGCAAAGCCCGCCGCATCGCCGCAGGCGGCGTTGAACGCGGCCACGGTTGCCTCGAGCGGTGCGGCTGGCAGGCCCAGGGCTTGGGCGAGCCCATGAAGGGTGTCGGCCTGCACTGGCGGAAAGACCGAGGGCATGAAGAGCGCGCGCGCCTTGGCATCGATGATCGCATAGGCGACCTGGTCGGGCTGGGCGGCGACGAGCCGGCCCCAGATCGCATAGCGCTTGGGCCAGACATCCTCGCCCTCATCATAAAACCGCTCGGCGCGGTTGTTCACGACGATGGAAAACGGCACGCAGTCGAGCCGGGTGACAATGCCGCCATCGAATTGCGGCGCCCGCCCGTCTATGGCCACGGCATGGCATTGGGTCGGATCGCCCACCTGCGCCACGCCCTGATCGAGCAAATCGGCCAGCACCGCGCCGCGATTATAGGGCGTGCCGCGGATGAGGAAGTTGCGCGCCGCCGGCCCCCAGGCCCGGGCCAGCCAGTCAAGATCGGCCTGAAACCCGCCCGAGGCCACGACAATGGCCGCAGGCTCGATGCTCTTGTGCTGGCCATCCTCGGTGAAATCGACCCGCACGATGCGGTCATCCTCAAGGGCCAGATGGGTGACGGCCGCGCCATAGCGTGCCTCGACCCCCAGTTGGGCGGCGGTGCGGTAATAGGCGTTCACCAGCCCCTTGCCGCCCCCCAGGAAAAACGCATTGGTGCGCGCCAGCGACAGCGTGCCCGACAGCGAGGGCTGAAACCGCACGCCATGCGCCTCCATCCAGGGCAGGCAGTCCTGCGAGCGGCGGATGACCATGCGCGCCAGCCCCTCATCGGTCTTGCCCCCCGTGACCTTGAGCAGATCGGCCAGGTATTCGGCCTCGTCATAGCGGCCGGTCAGCGGGCCCAGCGGCCCGTCATGCATGCAGCGGAAATTGCGGGTGTGGCGCGAATTGCCGCCCCGCATCGGTTTGGGCGCAGCCTCCAGGATCACAACCCGGGCCCCGGCCTCGGCCGCGGTGATGGCGGCACATAATGCGGCATTGCCGCCGCCGATGATGGCTATGTCATAACGTTCGCGCATGCCGGCTCCTCAGCGCCCTGGGTAGCAAGCCGCGTTTGATTTGACCAATGCCACATGACGCTCAATTATTGCGTTATGCGCATCGGTTACGATCTGAGCGATCTGGAGGCCTTTGTCTCGGTCATGGAGACCGGGTCGTTTCACCGCGCCGCCCAGCGGCTGAACCTGTCGCAATCGGCGGTCACCCGGCGGATGCAGAAGCTCGAGGCGGCCCTCGATTCGGTGCTGTTTGAGCGCACGACCCGCGCGGTGCGTCCGACGCTTGCGGCCAAGCGGCTGCAGGCACGGGCCGAGGCGATCCTGGAGGATGCGCGCGAAACCGCCCGGGCGATGCGCGATGAGAGCGTGGCCTTTGCCCATCAGCGCGGGCTGGTGATCACCCTGGCCAGCATTCCCACCATCGTCGATGCGCTGCTCTCACCGGCCATCGCGGCGTTTCGCGCCGATGGGCATCGGGCCCGGCTGCGGGTGCTCGATCTTGCGGCCAATGATGTCTCGGATGCCGTGGCTGCGGGCGAGGCGGATTTCGGCATCTGCTGGACCCCATCGCGCGAGGCCAATGCCGGGTTCGAGCCGCTGTTTGACGACAGGATGGGTCTGGTCGTGCCACGCGGGCATGCGCTGGCCGCCAGGGAAACGCTGCGCTGGGATGCGCTGGCGGGCGAGGCGCTGGTTCTGCCCGCCCGGGGCACCGGCAACCGGATGCTGATCGACGATGCCACGGCGCGGCGGCGCGTTGCGCTGAGCTGGAGCGTCGAGGCCGGGCGCTCGAGCACCGCGCTGGCGCTGGTGCGCGGCGGTGCGGGCGTTGCGGTGCTGCCGCGCTCAGCCCTGGCGCCTTCTCGGGCGCCGGCCCTGGAGGGGGACCTGGTCTGGCGCGGCCTTGAGGATCCTAAGATCATCCGCCCGATCGGCCTGCTGACCCGGCTGGGCCAGACCGACACCGCCGCGGTGGCGGGGTTCAAATCTGCGCTGCGGCGCGTGGCTGGGGCTGGCGCTGCGTCGTCTCCCACGGGTTGATCAGCGGCGCTCCGTCAAGATGCGCGGCAATCGACTTGGCCGCGGCGACCACCCCCTCGGCATGGTCATTGTAGCGGCCGTTCAACTCGACCGTAGCAATGGTGCCGCTGCGCAGCCGCAGCCGCGGCAGCAGCTCGGCCCAGGGGATGGTGCCCCAGAACATCGGCGCATGCATGTCGCCCTGGCCAAAGGCCGCCTCATCGCCGGGCTCGCTGATCGCCGTTCCGCCCTGGGGCCGCCCGCAATTGTCATGCAGATGCAGATGCCACACATGCGGGCTGAGCGCCTCAAGCGCAGCAATATAGTCAAAGCCGAGCGTGTGCGCGGAGAGCCAGCCATGGCCGAAATCGAGACAGGCGCCCACATGCGGATGATCGGTGCGCGCAAGCTGCGCGGCCAGGGCGCGCGGATCACAGCCATAGGCGGCCCGCCCGGTTGCAGCGGGGCTCGCGATCAGGTTCTCAAGCGCAAGGTTGAGGCCGAACGCCCCGGCCAGATCGCCCAGGCGGCGCAGGGCCGCGCGCTCTTCGGCCAGAAATGCGGCACTGTCGGCCACCCAATCGGCCAGCGGCGCATGGCCCGAATGCAAAACCATCGACGGGCAGCCGGTGATCCGGCAGAACTCGATCGCGGCCTCGGCCACGGCCAGATGCATGTCGAGCCGCGCCCGGTCCATCAGGTTGATCGCATGCGGCGCGTGCAGGACCGGCGTCATCCCCGAGCGCTCGATCAGCCTGGCCAGCGGGCGCACCACGGCCATGTTGAGCCGGCCGCCCAGAACGACATCCTGCCGGCGTGCGACGATTTCGACATGGCTGCACCCAAGCTCGGCCCAGCGGGTCATCAGGCGCCCCGCCCCGTCCAAATCGCCCGGGGCAACAGAGGTCAGGTTCAGGCCCACGCCTGCAATGACGCTCATCATTTTCCTCCAGTGATGGATCGGTTGTGGCGCGCTGCCAGGGGCTGGGAATCGGGTGTCCGAACGCCGCCCTACCAAGCCCAATTGACCCGGCCAAGGCAAGGCATTGCGGCGGGCCAGATGGTCGCGGCCGGCAGCCCCGGCGCGCAATGCCGAACCCCTGATCCCCGGGTCAGACGGGGGCGGGCTCCAAAAGATCCATGCGCGGCATCAGGTCCAGCAAATGCTGGGTATAGGGATGTGTGGGGCTGGAAAAAAGCGCCTCGTTCTCGGCGATCTCGCAGATCTTGCCATGGCGCATCACCGCGATGCGGTCGCACATCTGGCGGATCACCGGCAGATCATGGCTGATGAAAAGCATGGTCAGGCCCAGCTCATCCTGCAGATCCTTCAGAAGGTTCAGAATGGTCGCCTGCACCGACACGTCCAGCGCCGAGGTCGGTTCGTCGCAGATCAGGATGCGTGGCCGCGAGGCGAGCGCCCGGGCGATCGAGATCCGCTGGCGCTGCCCGCCCGAAAACTCATGCGGAAAGCGCAGCGCCGCCGCCGCGCCCAGCCCGACATGGTCGAGCAGATCGCCCACAATCTGGCGCACCTCGCGGTCATTCTCGGCCAGGCGAAAGGCGCGGATCGGCTCGGCCACGATATCGGCCACCC
>JBCBKN010000201.1:0-8353 GCA_038521775.1 Pseudomonadota bacterium
CGGCCAGCGCGCCGAGGCCGATCTGGTGCCGTTCTTTGCCGATATGGGCGCGGATGGCGTCGCCGATTACTGGCAGCGCAAGAACGCAAAAACCATCGACGGGTTCGACACCGGTGTGCTGCCGGAGGGGGCATGACCGCGCGCATCGGCTTTGCCGGGCTGGGGCTGATGGGCCTGCCCATGGCGCTGCGGCTGGTCGAAGCGGGGCATGCGGTGACGGTCTGGAACCGCTCGGCCGAGAAAGCCGCCCCGGCAGTGGCGGCAGGCGCGCGGCCTGCCGAAAGCCCCGCGGCGCTGGCGGCGGGCGCCGATGTCGTGATGGCCTGCCTCACCGATGCACGCGCGGTCGAGGCAGTGCTGTTCGGGCCGCAGGGCATCGGCGCGGTGACGGGGCCCCGGCTCTTTGTCGATTTCTCCTCCATGGATCCGGCCCTGACCCGCGATTTCGCGGCGCGTCTGGCGGCGGCCAATGGCATGGGCTGGGTCGATGCCCCAGTCTCGGGCGGCACCCCGGCGGCCAAGGAGGGCAGGCTCACCATCATGGCGGGCGGGTCCGAGGCCGATTTCGCCCGCGCCGCACCGCTGATGTCCCCCCTGGCCGCGCGCGTCACCCATATGGGCCCGGTCGGGACCGGTCAGATGACCAAGCTCGTCAACCAGATCATCTCGGGCTGCACCATGGCCGTGGTCGCCGAGGCGGTCAATTTCGCCCAGGCCGCCGGGGTCGACGCCACCCGGCTGACCGAGGCGCTGGCCGGCGGCTTTGCCGACAGCGCACCCTTTCAGCTGCTCGCCCCGCGCATGGCCGCACGCCGCTTTGAAGACCCGCTTGGCACGGTGGCCATGATGCTCAAGGATCTCGACACGGTGGCCGAGCAGGGCAGCGCCCATCGCGCCGCCTTGCCAATGACCAGCCAGGCGCGGGCCCTCATGCAGGCGGCCGTTGCCGCGGGCCGGGCAGGCGAGGACATCTCGACCATCGTGCTGAGCCTCGCCGAGGGGAGCACGCAGCGCTAGACAGGGGCTGCCGCGATCTCTATCTGAGCCGGACCATGGCCAGCCCCGCACAAAAACCCAACCGCGTTGCCGCCGAGAACCGGCGCGCCCGGCATGAGTATTTCATCGAGGATGATCTGGAGACCGGCATCATGCTGATGGGCTCGGAGGTCAAGTCCCTGCGCGAGGGCCGCGCCAACATTGCCGAGAGCTATGCCACCGTTGAGGATGGCGAGCTGTGGCTGATCAACGCGCATATCCCCGCCCTCTCGCATGCGCGCCAGTTCGGCCATGAGGAGCGGCGGCGGCGCAAGCTTCTGGTCCACAAGCGCGAGCTTGCCCGGCTCTGGCAGGGGATCGGGCGCGAGGGCATGACGCTGGTGCCCCTCAAGCTCTATTTCAACGACAAGGGCATGGCCAAGCTCTCCATCGGCGTGGCCAAGGGCAAGAAGAAGGCCGACAAGCGCGAGACCGAAAAGCGCCGCGACTGGAGCCGGGAAAAGCAGCGCCTGTTGCGCGAGCGCGGATGACCACACCCAGCGAGGCCGAGCTTTTTGCGGCGCTGGAGGCGACCTGGGCGCCCGCCGCGCGGGAGGAGGGCAATGGCTGGGTGCTGCGCGATGGCGCGGGCGGCGGCAAACGCGTCTCGGCGGCAAGCGCGATGTCAGACGATGCCGATATCGCCTGGGCCGAGGCCGCGATGCGCGCGCGCGGGCAGACGCCGCTTTTTTCGCTGCGCCCTGACCAGGCCGGGCTGGATGAAGCACTGGCCGACCGGGGCTATGCCATGCTTGACCCAACTCTTCTTTACGCGGCCCCGGCCCAGACGATTGCGGCCCATGATCCCGCGGGGTTTCACGTCATCCGCTGCGCCGCACCGCTGGCCATCATGCATGAGATCTGGGCGGATGGCGGCATCGGCCCGGCCCGCCGCGCGGTGATGGCGCGCTCGGGCAGCGCACGCGTTTATCTGCTGGGCCGGCTGAACGACCGGCCCGCGGGCTGCGCCTTCGCCGCAATCGACCGGGACATCGCCATGCTGCATGCGCTTGAGGTCGCGCCCGGCTTCCGCCGCGGCGGGCTTGGCCGGTCGGCAACCGGTGCCGCGGCTGCCTGGGCGGTCGATCAGGGCTGCACCACGCTCGCCCTTGCCGTGGTCGAGGCGAATGCCGCGGCGCGCGCGCTCTATGAAAGCCTCGGCATGACCGTGCGCAGCCGCTATCACTACCGCTTCATGCCGGAGGACCGACCATGACCGATGACCTGCCAACCGCCCTGAACCTGCCCGCCGCCGATCCGCTGCCCGAGGACACCGCCAAGTATTTCGCGATCTGCGAGGAGAAGCTGGGCATGGTGCCCAACGTGCTGCGCGCCTATGCCTTTGAGCCCGAAAAGCTGCGCGCCTTCTCGACCATGTACAATGATCTGATGCTGGGCGAGAGCGGGCTGAGCAAGCTCGAGCGCGAGATGATCGCGGTTGCCGTGTCCTCGGCCAATCGCTGCTGGTACTGTCAGGTTGCGCATGGCGCGGCGGTGCGGGCCCTGTCCGGCCGCCCCGAGCTGGGCGAGGCGCTGGTCATGAACTACCGCGTGGCCGATCTGACCCCGCGCGAGCGGGCGATGCTCGACTTTGCCGTGGCGATGACCAAGGCGAGCGCCGAGATCGAGGAGGCTGACCGTGAGGCCCTGCGCGCCGCAGGCTTCACGGATCGCGACATTTGGGACATCGCCGCGGTGGCCAGCTTCTTCAACATGACCAACCGTATGGCCTCGGCCGTGTCGATGGTGCCGAACCCGGATTATCACGCCCAGGCGCGGTGACCCCCGGCCGGGGCACGGGCCCGTGGGTGTTACTGCAGCCGGGCGCCGGTTTCCTTGATGGCCGCATCGATCAGCCCGGCCGCATCGCTGTCGGACATCTTGGCGCGCATGACCTCGGTTGCCGCTGCGACCGCAACCGTGATCGCCTCATTGCGCACCTGACGGATCGCCGACGCCTCGGCCGAGGCGATCTGGTCCTCAGCCGCGCGAAGACGGCGCGCAACGGTGCGCTCCAGCTCTTCCTTGCCGGCGGCCGAGGCCGCGCGCGCATCCTCGGCGGCCCGGTTCACGATCTCTTCGGCAAGCTTCTCGACCTCTTTTTGCTTGCGCTCATAGGAGGCGAGCAGCGCCTGAGCCTCTTCGCGCAGCGCGCGGGCCTCATCGAGGTCGGAGCGGATCTTGTCGGCCCGCTTGTCGAGCATCGAGCCCAGCAATTTGTGCACGCCGAAATAGTAGAGAATGGCAAAGAACAGCACAAAGCTGACGACCACCAGAAAATCGGTATTAAGAAGCAGTGACATCCCGATCTCCCTCAGCCCAGCCGGTTCTGCACGGCCGCGGCGATGGCGGCGTCATCCGTGGCACCAGGCAGCAGCGATGCGACAAGTGCCGTGGCCGTGTCGGTGGCCACCGCCTCGACATTGGCGCGCTGATTGTCGCGGATCTCGGCAATGCGCGCCTCGGATTCGGCCGCCCGCGCCGCGATCTCGGCATCGGCCTTTGCGATCGCGGCATCGAGTTCCTTTTGGACCTCGTCGCGGGCCTCGCCGGCGATTTTCTGGGCCCGCGCCCGTGCCTCGGCCAGCGCCGTTTCATAGGCCGCCTCGGCATCCTCGGCCTTGCGCTTGAAATCCGCCGCGCGGTCAAGGTCATCGGCAATCGCATCCGCGCGATCTTCGATCACCCCCTCGATGCGCGGCAGGGCAATCCGGCTGAGCAGAAGGTAGAGCACGACCAGCGACACCACCAGCCAGAAGATCTGGCTGTCCCAGGACGCAAAGTCGAGCTGCGGCAGGCCCACATTCTCGGTGCCGTCCGTCGTTTCGGTCGCCATCGCGGTCTCCCTCGCTCAGATCATGCCGCGATCCGGTCGACCGCGACATGCGTCATGCATAGGGGGACAGGCGCGCCGGCGCCGCCCCCTTGGCCGATCAGACTGCGTAAAGCAGCAGGATCGCGACGAGGAAGCTGAAGATGCCCAGCGCTTCGGCAAAGGCGATGCCGATGAAGAGCGTGCCGGTCTGGCCCGGGGCCGCGGAGGGGTTGCGCAGCGCGCCGGCCAGGAAGTTGCCGGCCACATGGCCCACGCCGATGCCGGCCGCGCCCATGCCGATCGCCGCAAGACCCGCGCCGATATACTGGCCCATTTCGCTCAGGCTGCCTTCCATGATCTGTCTCCTCGTTGGTGGCCGCAGGGCCGTGTTTCTGGGGTGTGTGGGATCCCGACGCGCCGGCGCGTCAGTGCATGTGAAGCGCGTCGTGCAGATAGACGCAGGTGAGGATGGCAAAGACATAGGCCTGGATGAAGGCGACCAGAAACTCCAGCGCCGTCACCCCGATCATCATGCCCATCGGCAGCACCGCAAGCGGGCCGAGCCCCGCGGCAATCACCATGGCAAAGAGACCGGCAAACACCTTCAGCACGGCATGCCCGGCCAGCATATTGGCGCCCAGCCGCAGCGAATGGCTGACCGGCCGCACCAGATAGGAGATGACCTCGATCACCGCGAGCACGGGGCGCAGCGGCAGCGGCGCATCGGTGGGCCAGAAGAAGCCGAAAAAGCCCGTTCCATGCTTGATAAAGCCAATGGCCGTCACGGTGATAAAGACCGCCAGCGCCAGCGGGATCGTCACCGCAAAATGCGCCGTCGGCGTGAAGCTCATCGGGATCATGCCCAGGATGTTGCAGCCCAGCACGAAGGCAAACAGGGTGAAGATATAGGGGAAATAGGTCATCGAGCCCTTGCCCGCGACATCCTCCACCATCTGTCGGACAAAGCCGTAGAGCAGCTCGGCCACCGATTGCGCCCGGGTCGGCACCAGCGCCCGGCGGCGGGTGGCCAGAATGGTCAGGGCCGCAACCGCACCCACCGTCACGAACATCCACAATGTCGAATTGGTGATGGTGACAAGCCCGATGCTGTCGCCGCCGAAAAGCGGCTTGATGACGAACTGGTCCATTGGGTGGATGTAGCTGCCGTCTTCGCTCGCCACGTGTCGTCCCCTGCCTCAACGCCGTTTCGGCGCATTTTGCGTCCCTGCACCAAGCGGCGCGTCGTCATGTTCAGCGCCTGTCGGCGTGTCGTCATCTTTAGCGCCTGTCGGCGTGTCGTAATATTTAGCGCCTGTCGGCGTGTTTTCCTGCCCGGCCGATTGCGCGACCAGCTTCTCTTGATACTCGCGCGCCGTGCGCATCATCACGCGGACCCCGGCTGCGAGGCCCAGAAACACAAAGAGGATGAGAAAAAGCGGCATCGACCCAAGCAGCGAGTCCAGCCAGTATCCCATCCCGAACCCGATACCGACCCCTGCCACGAGGTCGATGACCATCCGCCATGCAAGCTCCGCCCCGGCGAAGCTCCCACGCCGCCGTGCCGGTTTGGGCTGGCTCGTGCTGCGCGCCGCGTCGATCCGCGCGCCCAGCTCGTCCAGCCCGTCGGTGCCGTTCCCCGTCATTCCACGCCCCTCGGGAGATGTGCCCGGGCGGGCCGACAGACTGATCCCGGATGGGCGCCGTCTCGCATTGCCGCGGACCATATGAAGCGCCCCCTACCCTGTCAAGCCACGCACCCTGCGGGCAAGCGCCTGCGCCGTAAGCGATTTTGGCGCCTGCGACGCGACGGCGCAGGGCCACGGCGCCCGCGCGGCTCCGTGCGGTCTTTTCCGGGCGGCAAACGCAGGCTAGAGGCCGGGAAATGAAAAGCGATCAGGCGGTGACGGTGACGATTTCGGCGCTGGGCCAGCAGGGCGACGGTCTTGCCGCCCATAAGGGCGCGCGCCTGATCATTCCCCAGACGCTTCCAGGCGAGATGGTGCGCGGGCAGCCGCAGGGGGACGGGCTTGAGGCGATCGAGCTTCTTTCGACCGCGCCCGATCGCCAGGACCCGCCCTGCCCGCATGCCGGGCCCTGCGGCGGCTGCGCCGTTCAGCACGCCTCGGACCGATTCGTGGCGCGGTGGAAGGTGGATCTGGTGCGCGCGGCCCTGGCCCGGCATGGCGTTGAGATGTCTTTTGGCCGCATGGCGGTCTCACCCGTCCGCAGCCGCCGCCGCGCGGTGTTCTCGGCCGCGCGCGGGGCTGATGGCGTGGTGCTTGGGTTTCGGGCGCGGCGCAGCACCGACATCGTGCCGGTCACCGCCTGCGCCGTGCTGCATCCGGCGATCGCTGCGGCGCTGCCCGGCCTTGCTCAGATGGCAGGGCTTGCGCTGGGCAGCCTCCCACCGGCCCGCCAGGGCGATGCGCGGCTGCAGGTCACGCTCAGCGACACGGGTCTCGATCTCGACATCTCGGGCCTGCCGCCTCTGGCCTCCGGGCCGCGCGAGGCGGCCATCGCCCTGGCCGCCCGGCTCGACCTTGCCCGGCTGAGCTGGGAGGGAGACCCGCTTCTGATCGCCCGCCCCCCGATGCTGAGCGCGGGTCCCGCCCAGATCCGCCTGCCGCCCCGCGCCTTCCTGCAGGCCACGCGCGAGGGTGAGGCGGCGCTGCGCCGTGCCGTTCAGGAGATCACGCAGGGCGCCACCCGGATCGCCGATCTCTTTGCCGGATGCGGCACCTTCGCGCTGCCGCTTGCCGCCCGGGCCCGCATTCTGGCGGTGGAAAAGGATGCGGATGCCATCGCATCGCTCGACGATGCCTGGCGGCGCGCCGGCGGGTTGCACCGGTTGGAGACGCTGACCCGCGACCTCCATCGCCGCCCGCTGAGCGGCAGTGAGCTGTCGGGCTACGACGCGGTGGTGATCGACCCGCCCCGCGCCGGCGCGGAAGCCCAGATCCGCGTGCTGGCCCGCTCGCCGGTGCCCAGCATCGCCTCGGTGTCCTGCAATCCCGACAGCTTTGCCCGCGACGCCCGCATCCTGATCGAGGGCGGCTACCGCGCCGGGCCGATCACGCTCATCGACCAGTTTCGCTGGTCGCCCCATATCGAGCTGGTCGCCGGCTTCACCCGCCCTCGCTGAGCACCGCGGCAAATCCCGCGAAATCCCCCGCCACGACGTCCCAATCGGCCTCGGCGGCAAGATCGCTCTGCTGCCCCGGCCCATGTTCCAGTGGGCGCGGAAAGAACCCCGTGCGCAGCCCGGCCGCGCGCGCGGCGTGCAGGTCGCCATTATGCGCGGCCACCATCATCACGCGCGCAGGCTCCAGCCGCAAGGCGGCGCAGGCGGCCTGATAGACGACGGGGCTGGGCTTGTAGTCGCGGGCGATCTCAGCGCCCAGGACACAGTCCCAGGGCAGGTCGGCATGCCGCGCGAGCCGCACCATCAGGCCGATCGAGCCATTCGAGCAGGGCGCGATCAGAAAGCGCTGGCGAAGCTGCGTGAGCCCCGCCACACTGTCCTCCCAGGGCGGCAAACGCTCCCAGGCACGGGCAAGCTCGAACTGGTCGGTCCCGCTCAACCGCCCCGTCAGGCCGCGTGCCGCCAGAACCCGCGCCAAATTCTCCACATGCAGCAGGTCGAGCGGCACATAGCCTCGCCGACCCTCCCTGATCGGCGCCATTGATGGGTCGTATTCCGCCCGCCAGGCATCCGCAAAAGCCGCCGCATCGACGGGCGCACCGACGGGCGCATCGGGCCCGAAGGCCGCTGCGACGGCCGAACTCACGCCGCGGCGCCAATCCACCAGCGTGCCGAACACATCGAAGATCAGCGCCTCAATCGGCTCGGTCATCCACGTCCTCCGTCACAGAGCCCCCTCCGCCCCGGCGCGACGGGGTGGGCGGGCGGGCGGCGCGCCGGGGCGGAGGCGGCCGCATATCCGCGCTCAGGCCGGGCCCAGAGGGCCGCGCGCCCCGCCGGTCTGGGCACGGTCGAGCAGCAGGTGATCGGCCAGAATGCAGGCCATCATCGCCTCGCCCACCGGCACCGCGCGTATGCCCACACAGGGATCGTGCCGCCCCTTGGTGGCCAGCTCGACCGCATCACCCGTCACCGAGATCGTGCGCCGCGGCGTGAGGATCGACGAGGTCGGCTTGACCGCAAACCGCACCACCAGATCCTGTCCGGTCGAAATCCCGCCCAGCACCCCGCCGGAATGGTTCGAGGCAAACTGCGGCCGCCCATCGGGGCCAAGTGCGATCTCATCGGCATTCTCGACCCCGGTCAGCGCCGCGGCGCCCATGCCGGCGCCGATCTCCACCCCTTTGACCGCATTGATCGACATCATCGCCGCGGCAAGATCGGCGTCGAGCTTGCCATAGATCGGCGCGCCCAGCCCCTCCGGCACACCCCGCGCCACCAGCTCGATCACCGCACCGACCGAATGGCCCGATTTGCGCAGCCCGTCCAGCGTTTCGGCCCAACGGGCCGCGGCCTCCGCA
>JBCBKN010000202.1:0-8352 GCA_038521775.1 Pseudomonadota bacterium
GCTCTGGCCCGGATCGAACGGCTCGGCGCCGTCCGAGGCCGTGCCGGGCTGGGCTGCCAGCAGATTCACCGCACTGCCCGCCCGATCCGGTGACGACCGCTCAGCCAAGCCGCTTTTCCATGAACAGGCTGGACCCGTTCTCGACATAAGCGCCGAAAGGGCCGATCCGCACATACCCTTGCCGGGTGTAAAGGGCGATGGCGGCCGGGCTCAGATGCCCGGTTTCAAGGCGCATCACGGGCAGGTCAAGCTGGCGGGCGATTGCCTCAAGACGCCTGAGCAGCGCCTCCGCAACGCCCCGGCCGCGCGCCTGAGGGGTTACATAGACCCGCTTGAGCTCGGCATAGCCCGAAAGCGGCGCCACCCCGCCGCAGCCCAGCAGCGTTGCCCCCGATGCGGGGCGCGTTCGGGCGATACAAAAGCGCACTTTGGCCGCAGCCAGCTCCTGGGGCGAAAAGGCAAGCCGATGCTCGGGCGGGTAAAGCGCTGCCAGCTCGGCCTCGGACCCCGCGATCAGGGCCAGCGCATCGGGATGGTCCGGCGGGATTTCGTCAATCTGCACGGCACCGGCCTGAGCCACGGCACCGGTATGGGCGGCATGGGTCATCGCCCGTTCAGACCAGTGCCGCCGCGTCGACGCCGCGCATCAGCGCCGCCGCAATCGCGCCCCTGTCGAGGCCGGCGAGCCCGATGACCACCAGCCGCGTCCGGCGCGGCTCCCCTGCAAATGGGCGGTCGTAATGGGTTTCGATCCGCGGACCGACAGCCTGCAGGACCAGCCGCATCGGGCGCCCGGCAATGGCGGCAAACCCCTTGACGCGGAGCAGGCCATGGGCGGCCACGGCTTCGGCGACCGCCTGGGCGAGACAGGCGGCATCGTCGATTTCGGGAAGCTCGACAACGAAGCTTTCGAACGCGTCATGCCCGTGCTCATGCGCGTGGGCGTGGTCATTATGCCCATGCCCGTGCGCATGGTCGTCCCCATGCCCATGCCCGTGCGCATGGTCGTGCCCGTGCCCATGCCCATCCCCATGCCCATCCCCATGCCCATGCCCATGCCCATGCCCATGCCCATCCTCGGAATGATGATGGTGGTGGTGGTGGTTCGGGGCGACATGGCGCGCAATGTCGGTCTCGGCCCCGATGCCGAGCCCCAACAGAACCGCCGGATCGACAGCGCCCCGTTCGGCCGGCACCACGCGGACGCCCGGGCGCAGCGCGGCCTCAAGCCGTGCCGTCTGTGCCGCAAGCTCCGACGGGCCTAGAAGATCGGCCTTGCTCAGCAGCACCATATCGGCACAGGCGAGCTGATCCTCAAAAAGCTCGGCCAGCGGCGTTGCATGATCAAGCCCCGTGTCAGCGCGGCGTTGACGGTCGACAGCCGCTTCATCGGCGGCAAAGCGTCCGGCGGCCAGGGCGGGCCCGTCGACCACCGTCACCACGCCGTCGACCGTCACGCGGGTGCGTATCTCGGGCCAGTTGAACGCCTGGACCAGCGGTTGCGGCAGGGCAAGCCCCGAGGTCTCGATGACGATGTGATCGGGCGGCGCATCCCGCTCGATCAGCTTCACCAGCCCGGGCACGAAATCCTCGGCCACCGTGCAGCAGATGCAGCCATTGGAAAGCTCGACCACGTCATCCTCGGCACAGCCCTCGATGCCGCAGCCCTTGAGGATCTCGCCATCCACGCCAAGATCACCGAACTCGTTGATGATAAGCGCGATCCGCTGTCCGCCGGCCTGTTCGACCAGATGCCGGATGAGGGTGGTCTTGCCAGCCCCCAGAAAGCCGGTGACAACGGTTGCGGGGATCTTGCCGGTCATGGTCGCGCCCTTTCCACTCGCCGGAAGAGGCGCATGAGCACGATCGCAGGCCGCCTGGCCTGTCCTCGCGATCCGGGAGCACCCCGCCCGATTCACGTCCGTTGCCGGGCGGCGCCCGGCCGGTCAAGGCAGGTCTCCTGGCTCACGGCTTCGGCCCTGTCGGACCACGCATTCCCGGCCTTCCCGGCCCCGATGGGCCAGTGGCATATGGGGAACGCTCACCGCATACAGTCGCGGGGGCGGCGACGGTAGGGGGCCCCCGGCATGGGTCGGCCCCGACGTCTTCCCTTTTGATCCCAAGCCGGCACTTGCGCATCGACACCGGGAACCTTCACAGCCCTTTCTTGCACAGCGCGGCGCGGCGCTGTCAAGGCCGCGCAAATTGCCCCGATCAGCCGAGCCGTGCCGCAATCCAGCCCATGGCGGCGGCAATATCGGGGACGGTTTCGATCCCGGATCCGGCCGTGGCGGGCCGGGCGATCAGATGGACCGGCAGGCCGAGCGCGCGCGCCGCGTCGAGCCGCGCCCGGTCTGCCCCGCCCGCGTCGCGGGTGATCAGATGAGAGATGCCGCGCGCCTGCATCAGCGCAATCTCGCTTTCCAGCCTGTAGGGCGGGCGATCGATCAGCAGATCGACCTCCGGAGGCAGCGCGGCCGGCGGCTCGATGCTGCGCAGGGTCAGGGCGATGTCGCGGCGCTGCGGCAGATCGCGGGTCCCCGCGCCGGTGGTCAGGAGCGCCTGCGCACCGGATGGCAGAGCGGCCACCGCCGCCTTGACCGTTGGAAACGACCGCCAGTGATCGCCCGGGCCAGGCTGCCAGCCCGGCCGCAGGAGCCGCAAAAGCGGGATCCCGGTGGCCGCAGCGGCATGGCGGGCGTTCTCGGGCATCCGGTTGGCGAAAGGGTGCGTCGCGCAGATTAGCAGGTTCGTGCCCGTTTCGCGCAGATATGCGGCCAGGCCATCGGCGCCCCCGAACCCGCCGCGGCGCACGGGCAGGGGAAGCGGCGGCGGTGCGCGCGTGACGCCGGCCAGCGACAAAGTGACGGCAAGGTCAGACGGCTCGGGCAGCGCGGCCGCCTGCAGGGCCAGCGCACGGGCCTCGGCGGTGCCGCCCAGGATCAAGAGCCGTGTCACTATGCGCCTAGTGCTCTGGTTACCGCGCCCGGCGTGCCGGAAGCCATGTCACAGAGCAGCCATGTCAAGGTGCAGCCCGTTCACGGTGCAGCCGGTTCGCGGTGCAGCCGGTTCGCGGTGTCACCATATGACTGCCCATCAAAGCGCCCGCGCGCCCTGATTGTCGGCCTCGGCCAATGGCCGGCCGTCGCGCCCGACAACCAGCACATCAGCCGCAACCGGGGCCGCGCCAAGCACATTGGCGACCTGGCGTTGCGCGAGCCCGGCCACCGCAACGGCAAGGCGAGGGCCTGCCATGTCCAACGCCTGGGCCGCGGTGTTCGCCTCGCTGATCTGCGGTTCCTCGGCAAGCTCTGCGAGCGCGGCAAAATCGACCTGGCTGCGCGCCGAATGCAGATCGAGCGCGCCTTGCGCGAGCTTGGTGAGCTTGGCGAACCCCCCTGCAACGGTCACCCGCGCCACGGGATGGGTGCGCAGATATTTCAGCATCCCGCCCGCGAAATCGCCCATATCGAGCATCGCATGATCGGGCAGGCCGAAGCGGTTTTGCGCCGTGGCCTCGGAGGTGGCACCGGTCGACCCCGCGACATGGCCAAGCCCTGCCGCCCGAGCCACGTCGATGCCGCGATGGATCGAGGCGATCCAGGCCGCGCAGGAAAAGGGCCGCACAATGCCGGTCGTGCCGAGGATCGAGATGCCGCCCTCGATCCCCAGCCGCGGGTTCCAGGTGCGCAGGGCAAGCGCGGCGCCACCGGGCACGGCAATCTCAACCTCAAGATCCGCCGGCTGGCCGACCGCGCCTGCAATCTCGGTCAGCGCATCGGCGATCATCCGCCGCGGCACCGGATTGATCGCAGGCTCGCCGGGCGGGATGGGCAGGCCGGGCCGGGTGACCATGCCGACCCCCTCGCCGGCGCAGAACCGCACCCCGCTGCCGGCCGGGCCCGGGCGCAGGGTCACCCGTATCAGCGCGCCATGGGTCACGTCGGGATCGTCGCCGGCATCCTTGACGATCGCGGCGTGCGCCCATCCCGGCCCCTGTCCCCGCTCCGCAAGCGCGAATTCCGCCCGCTGGCCGCGCGGCAAGAGAATGGCCACCGGGTCGCGCCAGCCGCACCCCATCAGCGCGCCGGCCGCTGCCGCCGCCGCGGCCGTGGCACAGGCGCCGGTGGTAAAGCCGGTGCGCAGCTTCGAAGCCTCGGTCATCGCGGGCAGTGTAACCCGCGTTCTGGCCGATAGACGAGAGCTTCCCGCGCAAAGCTGCGCGGCGGAGCGCCCGCCTAGGGCTGATAGGGCAGCGAGGAGTGGTGCAGCACGATGCGCAGCACGCCATCGGCACCCTTCTTATAGCCAAAGCTCTTGTCGACCTTGGTCACCTGGCCGTCCTTGTCGGTCATGATGACCCAGCCCATCCACATGGCAACATCGCCCTCGATGAATTGCGCTGCGGTTTGCGAGGTGACCTCGCGCCAGCCCCGTATCCCGAAGCCTCCATCCCCGGGATATTCCGCGTCATGGCCGACGAAATAGGCCAGCGCGCCCTGCCGGCCGGGACGAAAGGTCTGGTCGCCGCTGGCCAGGGTCGGTTTGAACAGGACCGGGCCAAGCGTGTAGCCATAGGCTGCGTCGAGGGCGGCCTCGGCTGTCGCCCGGGCACCGTCGATCCCGTCGGTCTCATACGCCATCGAGATTGCAACCAGCGCATCGCCCCAGGTTTTGCGGGCCTGCACGAGATCGGCATCGGTGATCGACATTCGGGTCTTCCTTTCCATGCAGTCCGCTTTGGCAATCGGGCGGTGCGGACGTGTAATTCGTGGGAACCGGTGCGGGTGCGGTCGCCTTAAAGAGGCGAAATTACCGTTTCGTGTATTGACGGACTGGCCAGCATCCCGACGCCGCGCCCTCTGCGCCGCAGCGGGCCGACCGGTTCGCCCAATGACCGAAAAGCGTCGCGCCCCCTCTCGCATTCCCCTGGCCGGTCAAATATATTCCCGCGATGGAAAAAGTCCCGCCCGCGCTGCCCGATCACGATTTCCCGGCCTTTCCGCCGGGGCTGGTCTGGCTTGTGGGCGCTGGCCCGGGCGATCCCGGCCTGTTGACGCTTGAAGGGCTGCATGCGCTGCGGGCGGCCGATGTGATCGTCCATGATGCGCTGGTCGACCCGCGTATTCTGGACTGGCGCGGCGCGCAGACCCTGGTCGAGTTCGCCGGCAAGCGCGGGGGCAAACCCTCGGCCAAACAGCGCGACATCTCACTGCGGCTGATCGAGCTGTCACGGGCGGGACAGCGCGTGCTGCGCCTCAAGGGAGGCGATCCCTTCGTGTTCGGCCGCGGCGGCGAGGAGGCCCAGACCCTGGTTCAGGCCGGCGTGCCGTTCCGCGTCACGCCCGGGGTTTCGGCCGGCATTGGCGGTCTGGCGGCGGCCGGCATTCCCGTCACGCACCGCGATGTGAACCAGGCGGTGACCTTTCTGACCGGGCATGATCAGACCGGGCTTGCCCCCTCGGCGATCGATTGGGCGGCCCTGTCCAACGGCGCGCCCGTGATCGTGATGTATATGGCCATCAAGCATCTGTCGCAGATCACCGCCGCGCTGATTGCGGCCGGGCGCGGGGCGGGTGAGCCGATGGCCGTGGTCTCAAACGCCACGCTGCCGGGGATGAAGGTGCTGGAAACCACGCTGGGCCGGGCGGCCGACGACGTTGCAGCGAACGGGATCGAGGCGCCGGCGATCGTTGTTCTGGGCGAGGTTGTGCGGCTGCGTCAGGTGATCGACTGGGCCGGCCAGCTTGCCGGGCAGCCACCGCGCGCGCTCGATCCCTTGGGCAGCCGGCGTGTCGCCGACGCGGGCTGAGCGACGCGCCCGACAGGCGGCGGACCGGGCGCACGCAACACCACAGGGTGGCAGCCGCGGCGGACGGGGCCTGCGGTTGTGAAGGGTCTGGTGCTCGCCGCGCCAAGCTCGGGTGCTGGGAAAACCGTGCTGACGCTGGGCCTGCTGCGGGCCCTTGTCCGGTCGGGCCAGCCAGTGCGGGCCGCCAAATCCGGCCCCGACTATATCGACCCTGCCTTCCATCAGGCCGCCTGCGGGCAGCCCTCCGTCACGCTCGACGCCTGGGCGATGGAGCCCGCCACCCTGCGCGCCCTGGCCAGCGGCGGCGGCACGGATGCAACCGCGCTGTTGCTCATCGAAGGCGCGATGGGGGCGCTTGATGCGGCGGCCGATGGGCGCGGGTCGGTGGCCGAGCTTGCCGGCTGTCTCGACCTGCCCGTGATCCTGATCCTCAATGCCGCCAAGACCGGCCAGTCGGTGGCGCTTGCTGCGGCCGGGTTTCGCGCCCTGCGTCCCGACCTGCGGTTGGCCGGCGTGATCCTCAACCGCATTGCCTCGCCGCGCCACGCAGCGCTCGCCCGGGCCGGGCTGGAGGCGGCCGGCGTGCCGGTGCTGGGCGCGGTGCCGCGCGATGCCGCCTTGATGCTGCCCGAACGGCATCTGGGTCTCGTTCAGGCCAGCGAGACCCCGGGTCTTTCAGCCTGGCTCGACCGCGCTGCCGACATCATCGCAGGCACGGTCGATCTCGCGCAAATTCGCGACGCCGCAACGCAACCGCGCCCGGGAGGGCCTGCAAAGCTGTTGCCACCGCCGGGCCAGCGGATCGCGCTTGCCCGCGATGTCGCCTTTTCCTTTGCCTATCCGCATCTGCTGTCCGGCTGGCAATCGGCGGGCGCGGAGCTGAGCTTCTTTTCGCCCCTGGCCGATGAGGCGCCCGATCCCGCCGCCGACGCTGTGCTGTTGCCCGGCGGCTATCCCGAACTGCATGCCGGACGGTTGGCCGATGCCGCGCGGTTTCGGGCCGGTTTGCACGCTGCAGCCGCGCGCGGGGCGTGGATTTCTGGCGAGTGCGGCGGGTATATGGTGCTTGGCGACGGTCTGGTCGATGCGCAGGGCGCGCGCCATGCCATGCTGGGGCTGTTGCCGCTGGAGACCTCGTTTGCCGAGCGCCGCCTGAGCCTGGGCTATCGGCTGCTGACCCCCTGCGACCGCGAAAGGCGCGAGAGCGATCCCGACCGGCTGGCGGGGCATGAGTTCCACTATGCCTCCGTCATCGCCCAGGGCGATGCGCCGCCGCTTTATGCAGCACGCGACGCGGCCGGCACCGATCTGGGCAGTATCGGCATGCGGCGCGGCAGCGTATCGGGGTCCTTTGCCCATGTGATCGGCCCGGCCCCGGGCTGCCCCGGGCTGAACACCGACTAGGCGGCGAGGAACCGGGCCACGGCGGCGATCACCTCGCGGGGTTTTTCGGCATGCAGCCAATGCCCGGCACCCTCGATGGTGGCGAACTGGGCGGCCGGGAACTGGCCCCGAATGGCGGCATGATGCGCGGGCAGCAGATAGTCGGACTGCCCGCCGGCCAGAAACAGCGCCGGGCCGTCGAAGCGCCCGGGCATTCCGGGCCAGCCGACAAGATCGTCCATCGCCGCGTCAAGCGCATCGAGATTGAGCGCCCAGCGCGGCGGTGTTTCATGAAGCAAGAGGCTTTGCAGCAGAAAGGCGCGAACCGGCGCCTCGTCGACACCGGCCGCTGTCAGTTGCGCATCCGCCTCTGCACGGGTCGTCACAGCCGCCAGATCGACCGCGCGCATCGCCGCGATATGGCCGGCATGGCTGTGCGAATAGCCCACCGGCGCAATGTCGGCCACGACCAGCCGCCGCACCGAGGCGGGCATGCTCAGGGCAAGCGCCATGGCCGCCTTGCCGCCCATCGAATGTCCCAAGAGATCGGCCTTGCCGCCATGGGCGGCAATGCTCGCGCCCAGATCCGCGGCCATGGCGGGATAGTCATGCGCCGGATCATGAAAGCTCGCACCATGGTTGCGCATGTCGACCGTCACCACAGGCCGGTCGCGCGCCAGCGCCCGGGCAATCGCGCGCCAGTTGCGCGCCGACCCGAACAGCCCATGCGCGACTAGCAATGGGACCCCATTTGGCTCTCCGAGGCCTATACTCTTCAGTTTACGTTTAGTTCGAGATTGCCACATTTTTTCGGCGCTCTATTATGGGTGCTTGGAGTTGATGGTCCGAGACTTTTTTTGGACTATGGCATCATTTCTCTGAGGTTGCGACGGTAAAAAAACCTGATTCGAACGAGGCAGAAAATGGCCATCAAAAGTCCCCAGGGCAATAACCCCAAGGTATGGTGTGTTTTGTGTTTAATTTCTCTTACGATAACTGGATCTATACTGGGTGCTATTTTTCGGTCCACTGAAAAAATTGCTTCGGACGGATTGAATGAAACAAATATGCATCTTCTTAAGACGTTCACTATTGAAGCTGCTTTCTCAATTTCAACAGCACCAATCTGTTTATCTCTATTTCTTATTTACCTACAA
>JBCBKN010000203.1:0-8316 GCA_038521775.1 Pseudomonadota bacterium
CTCTGCGGCAAGGTCTCCGGCACCGGTTCGACAATCCCCTGCTCAAGTGCGGCGAGCACGACGGGAACCGCGGCGGTTTCCTCCGGGACGTTGAGCTCACCCATCGCATGGGCAAGCCTGGCGCGCAGGGCAATCACCCGGTCCGAGCGATGGCCCAGCCGCATCGTGCGCCCGGCCGGCACCTTGGCAACGCTGACCGCGGCACTGTCCCGGTCGCGCAGCCGGGCAAGCTCCTCCACCAGTTGCGCATATTCCTCGGTGCGCGGCGCAAAACTGAAGAAATCGCGCGGCGGGATGCCCGAGAGCCGTCCGAGCATGGCCGCCACCGGCGTCGGCTCATACGGGATATGGATCTCGCGATCGGCCGAGCGCGGCGGGATGATCCCGGCCGACATGTCGTCGACGATCTCCAGATAGGCCTGCATCAGCGCCGCTTCGGCCTGCATCGGGTCGCCCGACGCCATCTGGGCCTGCAATGCGCGCATCGCATCGCTCCGATCCGGCAGCCCATGCTGGGGCGCGGCGGTCAGTGTGTTGAAGAGCGCCTCTGCCCAGCGGCCGTCCGCCCCGGTCCAGAACGGGCGATGGTCGCGGTCGGCATAAAACGCGCCCACCGCATCGGCATCGAAATCATGCTGTGCGAGCGCGCTGGTCAGCGCCGATTGCTGGGCGAGAGAAACGGTCTGTACGGTGCCGGTGGTCCGCGGTCCCAGAATCGATTGATGCGCCGCAACCGGGCTTGCGAAAACAACTGTCGCGACCAGCAGCGCCTGCTGCGACCTGTGCACAAAGGATCTCATTGTTGCTCCCTCGCAACATATCTACCATCGCGGTGTAGCTTACGCGATAGGCGAAATTGAGGCGATATCCGAAGAAGATGCTCGGCAAGATTTCGCTCAACCGTGTGGATTGCGCCGCAGATGAGCGGGATCTTGCCGATCCAGCGCCCGTATCGGCAAGAACCAGCACTTCCCGGCGGGTTTTTTACATCGTTGCGACAGTGACTCATCGCACAGACAGCGAAAATCTTGAGATAAATCTGCAACTTGGTCACCGGTGGCTTCCATGCCATAGTCGATTTGGGACGTGGGACAGGGCGATTAATCCGCGGGCAACGCGGAAGTCGGAACGAGGCGACAGTGACGCATCACAATAATGAGAGCGCGGGGCTATCCCGCCGTGGACTGCTTGGACTTGCGGGAGCCTTCGTCACACTTGGCGCAGCACCCGTCTTTGCCAACGCACCCGGGCTGCTTCGGGGCGCGGGCGACATCCGCCGAATCGCGATGACGAACCCGCGAACGGCCGAGCAGCTCGACACCATCTACTGGCTCGACGGAGAGTATATTCCCGAGGCCCTCACCGAAATCAGCTTCTTCATGCGCGATTGGCGGCAAAACGAGCTGATCGAATTTGATCCGCGCGCGGTCGACATCATGGCCGCGGCGCGAAACCTTATGGAAACCACTGAGCCCTACACAGTTATCTCAGGGTATCGAAGCCGGCAGACCAACAATATGTTGCGCCGGCGTAAGCGCGGTGTTGCGTCGAACTCGTATCATACCAAAGGCATGGCGGCCGATCTCAAGCTGCGCTCTCGAAGCGTGCGCCAGATGTTCGCCGCCGCCGAAGCGTGTCACGCCGGGGGGGTCGGCAAGTACACGCGTGCAAAGTTCGTACATATGGATTGTGGACCGGTTCGAACCTGGGGAAGGTAGCGGCCACCTGGCCGCTGGTCCGGAAAGCCCCGTCCTTGTGGCGGGGCTTTTCTTTTCCGGGGGGTTTTTTCGCAGGAAATCTCTTCTGGGCAAACGTTCCCGGGCAGAGGTTCCTGGGCAATCTTTCCTGGCCGTCGCTTCTCCGGGCGCCAGTGTCACGTATCTTCCGGCGCGTTGACCCGTGCCGGAAGGCGCGGGCCCGGTCAGGGCCGCAACGTGCCCTGCCCGGTGACCAGATATTTGAAGCTGGTGAGCTGTTCGACCCCCACCGGGCCGCGCGCGTGCAGCTTGCCCGTCGCAATCCCGATCTCCGCCCCCATGCCAAACTCGCCACCATCGGCAAACTGGGTCGACGCGTTGTGCATCAGGATCGCGCTGTCGAGACCGGTGAAAAACGCCTGCACGGCCGCCGGGTCTTCCGCAACGATGGCTTCGGTGTGCTGAGAGCCGTAGCGGCGGATATGGTCGATGGCGCCACTCACCCCGTCGACGACCCGAGCGGCGATGATCATGTCGAGATATTCGCGCCCCCAATCCTCCTCGGTCGCCGGCACGACCATCGGGTCGAGCCGCTGGATCAGATCGTCGCCGCGCACTTCGACCCCCGCATCGATCAGATCGCCGATGACCTCGCCGGCCCGACCGTCGACCGCCGCCTTGTCGATCAGCAGGCATTCGGCCGCGCCGCAAATGCCGGTCCGCCGCGTTTTTGCGTTCAGCGTCAAGGCCCGCGCCATGGACGGATCGGCCGAGCCGTCGATATAGACATGGCAGATGCCCTCGAGATGCGCGAACACCGGCACACGGGCCTCGGTCTGGACAAGCTCAACCAGGCCGCGCCCGCCCCGCGGCACGATCACATCGATATGCCCCGTTGCGCGCAGCATTTCCGACACGGCCGCCCGGTCGCGGGTGGGCACGCGCGACACCGACGCTTCGGGCAGCTTGGCATCGCGCAGCCCCTGCACCAGCGCGCCGTGAATGGCCGCGGATGAATGGAAGCTCTCTGACCCTCCGCGCAGGATCACCGCATTGCCGGCCTTCAGGCACAGCGCCGCGGCATCCGCGGTCACGTTCGGCCGGCTTTCATAGATCACGCCGACCACGCCGATCGGGCTGCGCACGCGGCGGATGTTCAGGCCCGAGGGCACGCGCCATTCCGAGATCACCGCGCCGACCGGGTCGGGCAATTCGCCCACCACGCGCAGCCCGTCGATCATGCCCCTGATCCGGTCTTCGGTGAGGCACAGCCGGTCGAGCATTGCGGGGCTGAGGCCTTTTTCCTCGGCCGCCGCCATATCGGCCGCGTTGGCGGCCAGGATCTCGTCGCGCCGCGTCCAAAGATGCTCGGCTGCCGAGATCAGCGCGGCGTATTTGCGCTCGGACGAGGCCTGGGCAAGCACGGTCGCGGCCGCCCGCGCCTCGGCCCCGAGCCCGTCCATCAGGCCTGCGACGTCGATTGCATCCATCTCTTGCCCCCCGTCGTTTGGCTGAAAAACTGGAGTACTGCAGACTGGCACCCCTGTCGAGCCGGGCTGGCCGGGCCGCTATCCCGCCGGCACGGGCGCAGACACCGGCCCAGAGACAGGCACAGACACCGGCACAAACAGCGGCGCATAGGCGCTGTCTTCCAGCAAACGCGCGCTGTCGCGGCGGGCGGTCGCGATCAGGGCCGCCAATGCGGGTCGTTCCTCGGCCGCGGCATGGTCCCAGACCAGCCAGATCCCCTCCAGACCCGGCTGATCCGAGCCGGTATAGCGGGCGATCTGGCGCTGCCGAAGCTCCACCCCGCGCCGGGCGCAGTCGGAGCGCTCCAGCGCCGCGATGGGCCGCGTCAGCAGCACCGCCTCGGGCCGCGCCGACACTGCGCCATCGGTCAGCGTGTCGCGCGCTGTCTGGCGACCGCACAAACGCGCGACCCCATCGACATTGCCCGTGGCAACGGCCGTCCAATTCTCCGCTTCGGCCGCCTCGATCAGAAGCTCGGCAAAGCTGGGGCGGAAAAACGCGTCCGGTCCGGGCAGCAGATTGGCCGAGCCCGCGAGGGTCACGGTGTCGCGCATGTCACGCCCGCCGCTGCAGGCCGACAGCAGCGCCGACACCAGCACTGAAAGCGCAACAGCCGCGAGAATGCTGGTCCTGCGCATGGCTTGGCCCCTTTGCTTATGCCAGGGTCATATCGTCCCGATGCACCACAGCCGTGCGCCCGGGATGGCCGAGGATCGCTTCGATCTCGCCCGATTGCCGACCCTGGATCCGGCCCATTTCAACCGCATCATACCCCGAAAGGCCCTGCGCCAGAACCCGTCCCGTGCGGTCGGCGATCTCGACGGGATCGCCCCGGCCGAAGCTGCCCTCAACGGCGGTGATCCCGGCAGAGAGCAGCGAGCGGCCTTGCGCCAGGGCACGCGCCGCACCGTCATCGACGGCGATCCGCCCGCGCGGTTTCATGCCGGCAATCCAGCGTTTGCGAGCCGTTGCGGGGTCGGCCGCGGCCGCAAACACCGTGCAGGGGGCGCCCTGCGCCAGCGCGGTCACCGGGTGCAGGCCATCGCCGCGCTGGATGATCATGGCGCAACCGGCCTGCATGGCGGTGCGGGCCGCGATGATCTTGGTGCGCATCCCGCCCTTGGCCCCGGCACTGCCGGCGGGCCCGGCCATGGCCTCGATCTGCGGTGTGATCGCCGCCACGTGGTCGAGCCTGCGCACCGACGGGTCATGCCGCGGATCGGCGGTGTAAAGCCCATCGACATCCGAAAGCAGGATCAAAAGATCCGCCCCGGCCAGCCCGGCCACCTGCGCGGCCAGCCGGTCATTGTCGCCAAAGCGGATTTCGTCGGTCGCGACGGTGTCGTTTTCATTGACGATCGGCACGGCCCCCAGCGCGAGCAGGGTCTTGATCGTGGCGCGCGAGTTGAGATAGCGCCGCCGGTTCTCGCTGTCCTCCAGCGTGACGAGAAGCTGGCCGGCGGTCACGCCATGCCGCGCCAGCGCCCCCTCATAGGCGCGCGCGAGCCGGATCTGGCCAACCGCGGCCGCGGCCTGGGATTGTTCGAGCGCAAGCGGTCCTGCCGGAAGCCTCAGCACGCCGCGGCCCAGGGCGATGGAGCCCGACGACACGATCACGACCTCGCAGCCCGCCCGGCGACGCGCCGCGACATCCTCGGCCAGCGCCGCAAGCCAGGGCTCGCGCAGCTTTCCATCGCCATCGACGAGCAGTGCGGACCCGATCTTGATGACCAGCCGGGTCGCTTTGTCCAACAGCGCTGCGCCGTCCGCCGCATCCGGTGCCAGGCCCGGCGCAGCACCCGACGGGGTCAGGGGCTCCACGGCACCTTCTCCTCGACCAGGGCAGCATTTCGGGTCGCATCGATCGCCTCGAGCAGCGCGCGCAGCACCGTCTCGCGCTCCATGCCGCTGACCGCCGACACAGGCAGCGGTTTGCGGCCAGCCGCCTGCGTGAGCGCCGCGGTCTGGGCGGCCAGACCGTCGGCATCGAGCGCGTCGGTCTTGGTGAGCGCCAGGATAAAGGGCTTCTCCGCCAGCCCGCCACCGTACCGGTCGAGCTCGGCCCGGATCACGCGGAAATCCTCCGCCACATCCTCGGAGAGGCCGTCGACCAGATGCAGCAGCACCGCGCAGCGCTCGATATGGCCCAGAAACCGATCGCCCAGCCCGCGCCCCTCCGAGGCACCCTCGATCAGACCCGGAATGTCGGCCAGAACGAATTCCTGCGCATCGAGCGCCACCACACCCAGACCCGGATGCAGCGTGGTGAAGGGATAATCGGCGATCTTCGGGCGGGCATTCGTGACCGCCGAGAGAAAGGTCGATTTGCCGGCATTGGGCAGCCCGACAAGCCCCGCATCCGCGATCAGCTTGAGCCGCAGCCAAAGCGTGCGTTCGACAGCCTCCTGCCCCGGATTGGCGCGGCGCGGGGCGCGGTTGGTTGCCGTGGTGAACCGGGCATTGCCCCAGCCGCCATTGCCGCCCTGGGCAAGGCAGGCGCGCTGGCCGATCCTGGAGAGATCGGCAACCAGCGTTTCGCCATCCTCCTCCAGTATCTCGGTGCCGGCCGGCACCCGGATCAGCACGTCATCGGCGCCGCGCCCGCTGCGCCCCCGCCCCGCGCCACCCTGCCCTGCCTTGGCAAAGAAATGCTGGCGATAGCGAAAATCGATCAGGGTGTTGAGCCCGGCAACGGCTTCGGCCCAGACATCGCCGCCCTTGCCGCCATCGCCGCCATCCGGCCCGCCATACTCGATGAACTTTTCGCGCCGGAAACTGATGCAGCCATCCCCGCCCTTGCCCGAGCGGATCTCGATCCGCGCAAGGTCGAGAAACTTCATCCCAGATCCCCGGACGGGTCTCCCAGCTCGCACAGGAACAGCTCGGCCGGCACGGCAGCGTCCCGGGCCACGCAAAAGACGCTCGCCTTGCCAACCCTGACAAAGCCCGCGCGCTCGATCACATGGGCCGAGACCGGGTTGTCGGCAAAGACCGTCGCGTGCAGACGCTGAACCCCCGCCAGCTCCAAATGTGCCGCAATCGCCGACACCGCTTCGGAGGCGTATCCGGTGTTCCAGAAGGGCGGACCGACCCAATAGCCCAGCTCCTCCTCACCCGGGCTGACCGGGCGGGCGCTGATCAGGCCGATCACCTCGGCCCCATCGCTCGGCGTGCCATCCATCACCCACACCCGCTCCGCCCGGCGGCCCGACAGGGTGGCGTCGATGAAGCTCTCCGCCGCACCGGGCGGATAGGGATGGGGGATTGACGAAGTCATTCTGGCCACCCGCGCATCGCCGGCATAAAGGCCCAGGAGACCCGCATCCGAGCGGCGCAGATGTCGCAAAACCATGCGTGGCGTCGTCACCGACGCTGTCGCCGAACGTGCCTCAAACGGCAGATTCATGGCTAGATCCTCCGCAGGTGGTGGGCCGGCACACCAAAGGCCGCTGCGCCGCGCACCTGGACCGGTGCGCTGGGCGGGCCGGCTGTGCGCCCTACTCGGCCGCCTCGGCCGGGGCCGTCACGGCAACAAAGTTGCGCCCGCGAAAGCCCCTGTAGAAGCGGACATGTCCCTGGCTGAGCGCGAAAAGGGTGTGATCCTTGCCGATGCCGACATTCTCACCGGGCCAGAACCGCGTGCCGCGCTGGCGCACGATGATGTTTCCGGCAAGCACCGTCTGGCCGCCGAATTTCTTGACGCCAAGCCGGCGCCCCGCGGAATCGCGCCCGTTGCGCGAGCTGCCGCCGGCCTTTTTATGTGCCATGGCTGTTGTCCCCTACTGCGCGTCGGCGGCCAGCGCCGCGGCCTGAGCGATCCACTCATCGCGTTCAATGCGCCCTTTGAACGAAAGCTTGTCGTCCATCCAGGCAATCTCGTCAGCGCCCCATGCCGCGATCTGGTGGAAGTGAAACACCCCAAGATCGTTGAGCTTGGCATTGAGGCCCGGCCCCACGCCCGAGATGCGGGTGAGATCGTCCGCCTCACCCTCTGCTGCGTCAAGGAGATTGGCGGGCCGCACGCCCTCCTCGGCCATGGGCGTGTCGGGCGCGACATCGCCAGGCATCGGTGCATTTTGAACCGCCAGGTCTTCGGGCGCAGTCGGTTCTGGCGCAATCGGTTCTGGCGCAGTCGGTTCCGGCACCGAGGCAGTCGGCATGCTGGTCAGCCCGCCGGTCTTGCCCGTTCCGATCGCCGTCTTGATGCCCGTCGCCTCGGCCCCCGATGCCAGAATGTCGGTCACCCGCACACGGGTGAGGTGCTGGCGGTGTCCGCGCTTGCGCTGCGAGGAATGCTTGCGCCGCCGCTTCTTGAATGAGATGACCTTGGGGCCGCGCTCCTGCTCCAGCACCTCGGCCTGCACGGCCGCGCCCGCGACCAAAGGCGCGCCCAGCGTGACTTCCGTCTCGCCGCCGCCCAGCATCAGCACATCGTTGAATTGCACCTGCTCTCCGGGCGCGGCATCCAGCCGCTCCACCGAAAGCTCGTCCCCGCCGGCAACCTTGTACTGCTTGCCGCCCGTCTTGATGACCGCGAACATCGCGCGCCGCTCCTATATTGTCGCGCCCTTCGGCCCGCCCGCTCTGGGCGCGTTTGGCAGGGTCCCCCGCCGCCTCGGACAGCGCAGCCCCGGTTGGGGGCCGAACATCCTTCTCAGACCGCTCCGCGCGGCCCAAGGCTCGCGTCTATGCTGCAGATTGTCCCCAAGGTCAAGCCGGGCGCGTCGATTGCCGCGCAATTTGCGGCTTGCGCTCGGGATGCGGAGTGACTAGTGACGCCACGTCGGCCCAGGCTTGACTGCGGAGAGGTGCCGGAGTGGTCGAACGGGGCGGTCTCGAAAACCGTTGTGGGGGTGACTCCACCCAGGGTTCGAATCCCTGTCTCTCCGCCATTTCATCGGCGTATCTTATTGAACGAATTAGTGTTTTATGTTCAGAGGTGATCTTCATTCGCCGCACTCACCCTCCCCGGGGTCCCGTTGCAATCGAACCGCCAGGCAGTCAGAACGGAGCGAGCCTGCGCGGGCGATGCGAACAACGTTTCGCTCAAACACTCATGGCGGAGCCTGCCGATGAAGCTTGCGGCGAA
>JBCBKN010000204.1:0-8314 GCA_038521775.1 Pseudomonadota bacterium
CCACCGTGCGGCCGCGGGTGTGGGTGCCGGTGAGCTCTGCCTCCAGCCGCACCGGGGCAAAAGAGAACAGGTCGGGCCGGATCAGCGCGACCGCGGCGACCGGGTCATAGAGCGCCATGCTCGGCCGTCCACGCTCCAGCGCGATGTCGAGATACCCGCCCAGAAGATCGGCCATCAGCATGGCGCTCTATGACCCGGTCGCCGCGGTCGCGCTGATCCGGCCCGACCTGTTCTCTTTTGCCCCGGTGCGGCTGGAGGCAGAGCTCACCGGCACCCACACCCGCGGCCGCACGGTGGTCGAGACGCGTCAGCCCGACACCCATAATGCCCAGATCGCAACCGATCTCGACGCAGCCTCGATCCTCGATCTTTGCATGGCCGCATGGGCCGCCGCGTGAGCGAGACCGACCTCTCAGACCGCGCTTTGCGCGACCGGGCCGTCGCCGCGGCGCGGGGCGCGGCACCCTTCGATCTGCTGATCCGGGGCGCCCGGCTGGCCGACATGCTGACCGGCCAGCTGCGCCCCGCCGATATCGGGCTCACCGGCGCGCTGATCGCCTCGGTGCACCCGGCCGGCAGCCGCAGCGACGCGGCCCGGACGCTGGCGGCCGACGGTCTGATCGCCGCCCCGGGTCTGATCGACACGCATATGCATATCGAAAGCTCCATGGTCACGCCCGCAACCTATGCCAATGCGGTGCTGCCCCGCGGCGTCACCACGGTCGTTTGGGACCCGCATGAATTTGCCAATGTCGCAGGCGCGGCCGGCATGGCCTATGCGCTGGCCGAGGCCGCGGCGAGCCCGCTGCGCATCCTGCCCCTGGCCCCCTCTTGCGTGCCATCGGCGCCGGGCTATGAAACCGCCGGAGCCGATTTCGATGCGGATGCCGTCGCGGGCCTGCTCGCCCAGCCGGGCATCCACGGGCTGGCCGAGGTGATGGACATGGCCGGCGTCATCGGGCGGTCACCGCGGATGACGGGCATCGTTCAGGCAGGGCTCTTGGCGAGCAAACCGGTCTTCGGCCATGCGCGGGGTCTGTCGGGGTCGGCCCTGCAGGCCTATGCCACCGCCGGGGTCAGCTCGGATCACGAACTCACCTCGGCCGAGGATCTGCTTGAAAAGATCGCCGCCGGGCTGGTGATCGAGCTGCGGGGCTCGCACCCCTATCTGCTGCCCGAATTCGCCGCGGCGCTGCAGGCGCTGCCGCAGATGCCGCCCACCGTCACACTCTGTTCGGATGATGTGTTTCCCGATGAGCTGGAAGCGCAGGGCACGGTCGATCAGACCCTGCGATCTCTGGTCCGGCACGGTCTCGATCCGCTGCGCGCGCTGCAGGCCGCCACGCTGAACGCCGCGCTCCGGCTGGGCCGGCCCGATCTGGGCCTGATCGCCCCGGGCCGGCGGGCCGATATTGTGCTCCTCGAGGATCTCGCCGGGTTTCAGGCCCGCTATGTGCTCTGCGACGGGGTGCCCCCGGCCACGGCCCAACCTGCCGCCGACCTGCCTGGCGGGAGGATGCTGGCGCCCGTCGATGCCGATGCCTTTGCCCTGCGCGCGACCGGCGAAACGGCGCAGGTGGCCGTGATCGACCGCCCCCGGTTCACGCAATGGGACAGCCGTGTGTTGCCCGTCATCGACGGTCGGGTCGCTCCGCCGCCCGATGTCACCCGCATTGCCGTCCTCCATCGCCATGGACGGGCCGGAGCGCAGCCGCGGCTGGGGTTTCTCACCGGCTGGGGGGCCTGGCGCGGGGCGTTTGCAACAACGGTCAGCCATGACAGCCACAACCTGACCGTGTTCGGCCATACGCCACGCGACATGGCGGCCGCGGCCAATGCGCTGATCGCGGCCGGAGACGCGGCCGGGGTCGGGGGCACGGCCGGGGTCGGTGCCGGGGGCGGCATGGCGGTGGCGCAGGATGGCGAGGTCACCGCGCTTCTGCCCCTGCCCCTTGCGGGCCTTGTCTCAGACGCGCCCCTATCCGAAATCGCGGAGCAGCTGCGCGCCATCAGGGCGGCGCTGGAGCCCGTCATTGCCTGGAACCCGCCCTATCTGACCTTCAAGGCGCTGGTCGGGGCAACGCTGGCCTGCAATGCCGGACCGCATCAGACCGATCTGGGGATCGCCGATCCGCTTGAGGGGCGGCTGATGAGCTCGCCGCTGCTCTGAGCCCCCACCATCACAGCCGGCATCAGGCGAGCGCCCGGCGCGCCACGGCATCCCAGAACGCGACACCCGTTGGGATCGCGACATCGTTGAAATCATAGCCGGAATTGTGATGCAGCGCGCCCTCTTCGGCCGGACCGTTGCCTAACCAGACATAGGCGCCCGGCGCGGCATCGGCAAAGCAGGCGAAATCATCGCCGGCGGTCGAGGGAGGAAATGTGGTGTGCACCCGGCTGCACACCGCGCGCGCGGCCTCCAGCGCCACGGCCGTTGCCCGCGGGTCGTTGACGACCGGCGGGATGCGCCGGAGAAAGCGGTACTCCGCCCCAATCCCCGCCCCGGCGGCAATGCCATGGGCGAGCCGGCCAATCTCATGCTCCAGCAGATCGCGCACCGCCGCACTATAGGCCCGGGCCGTGCCACCGATCCACACGGTTTGCGGGATGACATTCAGCGCGCGTCGGTCCCCGGCTTCCACGGCACAGGCGCTGACCACCGCGGGCGAGAGCGGGTCGACGCAGCGCCCCGGAACGGTCTGCAGCGCGGCAAGAAACTGACCCGCCGCGGGCAGCGCATCGCGCCCCAAATGGGGTTTGGCGCCATGGGTGCCCACGCCCTCGAAGGTGACCTCCCAACTGTCGGAGGAGGCGAGTTGCGGCCCCGCGACCACCGCCATCTCGGTTGGGGCAAGCCCCGGCATATTGTGCAGGCCGAACAGCATGTCGCAGGGATAGCGCGCGAAAAGCCCAGCCTTGCACATCGCCGCAGCCCCGCCCCGCCCCTCCTCAGCCGGCTGAAAGATCAGATGCACCCGGCCCACCGGCGGATCGGCGGCAAGCCGGGCTGCCGCACCCAGCAGCATTGCTGTGTGCCCGTCATGGCCGCAGGCATGCATCTTGCCGGGCTGGGTCGACTGCCAGGGCCGGGCAGCGTCAGGCGGCGGGATCTCGGGCATGGCAAGCGCGTCCATATCCGCCCGCAGCCCCACGGCGCGCGGGCCCTCGCCCAGCGTGCCGACGACCCCGGTTCCGGCAATCCCGGTCTCCACCCGAAAGCCAAGCTGGCGCAACCGCTCGGCCACGATGCCAGCCGTGCGCTGCTCTTCGAACCCCAATTCGGGATATGCGTGCAAATCGCGGCGGAGCGCGACAAGATCCGCACTGTCTGGATGTACCGTCATGCCGGCAGCCTAGCCCAGCCGGGCCGCGGCGAACAGGAGATGCGATGAAGCCGCATGAGTTTTGGCAGGGGTTTGTCGCGCGGGACGAGCCGCCCCCATACCAGGACCGGTATCCAGCCGCGCTGCCCGATGGGCGGATCCTGGAGCTGCCGATCCGCGCGCTGCCCGACGGCAGCGGCGGGATTGCGTCATTGATCCTCACCCAGGCGTCCTTTGAGGTCGAAGCAGCCCTTGCCGATATCCTGGCGGCGCGGATTGGCCGCGACAGGCCGGACATTGTCGTCGGCATGCCGACGCTGGGCCTTGCCCTGGCCCGGGCCGTGGCCGCGCGGCTGGGGCACCGGCGCTATGTCGCGCTGGGGACGTCCCGCAAATTCTGGTATGACGCGGATCTGTCGGTGCCGCTCAGCTCGATCACCTCGCCCGATGCAACCAAACGCCTTTATCTCGACCCGCGGATGCTGCCGCTCCTGAACGGTCGCGTGGCCCTGATCGACGATGTGATCAGCACCGGCCGGTCGATCTGCGCCGGGCTCGACCTGTTGGAAAAGGCCGGGGTCACGCCCGTGGCCCTTGGCGCGGCAATGCTGCAAACCCGGCGTTGGCGCGACGCGCTGGCCGGCCAGGGGATCGATCTTGTGCCGCACCATGCGCTGTCGACCCCGCGGCTCAGCCGCGGGTCCGGGGGCTGGCATCCGGACGAGACAGGCAGCGACGCGCCCCCGCTCTGACCGCGCCGCCCCGGCGGACAGAGCCCATATGGCCCGAGCGCGGCCGGCGGTCGCGGCAAGATCACGCTCGTGCAAATTACCACAGGTTGACAACTGCGCGTTATGCGGGAAACTTGTCCGGACAAGTTAGCGCATCCTGTTGGGCTCAACGCGACGTTCTGTGCGGCCGGCCGAACCACCAACACAGTCTGGCCCGGACCGCGTCACACTCGACGGACAATCAATTGTTCATGGTTCAGCAGCAATAGCGACGGGTGGGACTATGAAGACGATTCAGCAGGCGACCTCAGCGTTCGCCGCGACGGGCGTGTCAGGTGCTGGCGCCGCTATGCTGTGGGAGGGCCGAAACCGCCCGCGCGGGCAAAGCGGCATGGCAGCCGCGACACAGGCGCCGGGGCCATGAGGGTCGGCGAGAGCCATTTCCGCTCGATCTGGTTTGATGACGCGGCCGATGAGGTGCGCATCATCGACCAACGCTGGCTGCCGCATGAGTTTCGCGTGGTCGGCCTGCGCGGCCTTGCGGATTTCATCACCGCCATTCGCGACATGTGGGTGCGTGGCGCGCCCCTGATCGGGGCGGCCGCGGCCTATGCAATCGCGACGGAAATGCGGCGCGCCCCCGATGACGGCGCATTGCAAAACGCCTGCGACGCGTTGACCACGACCCGTCCCACCGCCAACAACCTGCATTGGGCGACCGAGGAGATGGGGCGGCTTCTCACACCCCTGGCCCCCAAGGATCGGGCCGCGGCGGCGTTTCGGCGCGCCGCGGAGATCTGCGAGGATGATGTCGAAAACAACCGCCGCATCGGCCTGCATGGGCTGGAGATCATCCGCGACATCGCCATCCGGCGCCCCAGCGGCGCGCCGGTGCGCATTCTCACCCATTGCAACGCAGGCTGGATTGCAACCGTCGATTGGGGCACCGCAACATCGCCGATCTATCACGCCGTCGAGGCCGGCATTCCGGTGCATGTCTTTGTCAGCGAGACCCGGCCGCGCAACCAGGGCGCCCTGCTCACCGCCTGGGAAATGGCCGGCCATGGCGTGCCGCATGACTTGATCGTCGACAATGCCGGCGGCCATCTGATGCAGCGGGGCGAGATCGACATGGTGATCGTCGGGTCGGACCGGACCACGGCCGCGGGCGATGTGTGCAACAAGATCGGAACCTATCTCAAGGCGCTGGCGGCGCGCGACAACCAGGTGCCGTTCTACGTCGCCCTGCCCTCGCCGACCATTGACTGGGCAGTGACCGACGCGCTTGACGAGATCCCGGTCGAGGAGCGCACCGGCCGCGAGGTCACCCATGTTCAGGGAAAAACCGCAGATGGATCGGTTGGCACGGTGCAAATCTCGCCCGAGACAACGCCGGTGCAGAATCCGGCCTTCGATGTCACCCCCGCACGGCTTGTGACCGGTCTGATCACCGAGCGCGGGCTTTGTGCGGCCTCGGCCCAGGGGCTTGCGGCCCTGTTTCCCGAAACCGCGCCCACGCCGATTGCCTAGCACCAAGCCCACCCATCGCACCACGTCTCGCGCCGCCCGCTTTACGTTGTCTCACGCATGTCCACTCACGTCGGCTCGCGCAGGCTATCTCACGCATGTCGCTTCACGCGCCCCAGGTCAGGCCCCAAGGTAAGGCACCAGGGTCAGGCCCCGGGTCATGCCCCGGATCAAGCCAAGTGCAGCAATGCCTCGGCGGTGGTGCGCGAGGTCGCCAGATGCGTGACCAGCCCGCCCAGGATCGCCGCGCGCATCTGGGGGGCCTTTTCGGTCCCGACCGCGACCAGAAGGCTGGTCTCGAGCTTGGCGAGCCAGTCCAGCTCGATCCCCATGATGCGGTCGTCAAGCGGGCCGGGCACATGCGCCCCCCTGGCATCGACAAACCGCGCGCAGACCGTTCCGACGGCGCCGGCGGCACGATAGGCATCAAGCTCGGCCCGGCTTGCCAAACCCGAGCCCACGACCAGACCGTCGGGGTTCATGGTGCCAACCGAGAAGATGGCCTTGTTGCACGCCGCGATATCCGCAAGCTGTGCGGCGATCGTCGGCTCGTTGCGCAGCCGATGCGCGAGGCATGGATCGCTGATCACGGCTGGGCAGTGCAGGGCCCGGTGACGCGCGCCAAGGCGTCCGGCGAGCAGCGAGGAACAGGTCTCGGAGATGACCCCCTCGGTCGTGGTCAGCGCGCCCAGCAACTGAACCACGGTCAAGCCGTCCATCTCGCCGCCATCATAGGCCGAGGCCACGGCATGGGTCGTCTGGCACCAGGAGACGCCCAACCGATCGCCCGGCTCCAAAAGCCCCGGCAGCCAGCTCGCCGCCGCCTGCATGACACGCTCAAACGTGTCGGCACCCGCGTTGCGCTCGGTCACCACCAGCGACGCGCGCAGCCCGAAAGCCGCGCGCAATTCGCGCGACAGACGACTGGTGGTAAAGACGTCATCCGCCAGCACGGTGCGGACATAGCCCAGCTTTCGCGCCCGTTTGAGATATCCCACCACAGTGGCCCGCGACAGCCTCAACTCACGGGCAATCTGGCTTTGGGTCAGACCGTCATTGTAGTAAAGCCAGGCGGCTTCGACGACACCACTGTCGACATTCGGGGGCACGCCGGCGCGTCGGCGACGGTGCAGATTTTGACGTTGTACACTCACGCCTGTTTTTTGGCCCAGAGGGCGGGTCGGTTAAAGACCTACTGTCGTGGCTCATCCAGTCTTTTGCAAATTGCAAAGATCGAGCGCCTGGACGAGCGCCTGAGCCCGCGCGGAACTGCCCAATCCGCGGGACATGTGCCCAGTAACATAGCCAAACGAGACCCGTGTTGCGGGATCGGCAAAGGCCTGTGCGCCGCCCGCGCCCCAATGACCGGCAACGGCGGGGTCGGGGCCGAAATCCAGTCCGGGCGGGGTTGAAAGCTCCACGCCCTGGCCATAGCGGATCGGGATGCCGAGAATCGGGTCGTCGCCGTCGCTGACCGCCGCCTCTTTGCGCAGCGCTGCCTGCCGCGCGGGCGAGATCACCGCATCGGGCCAGACCAGCTGGCCATAGAGCGCGGCAAGGCCCCGGGCGGTGGCATGCCCGCTGCCGGATCCGATGACCGCGCCGCGCCAGCGCGCGGTGTTGAAATCCTCCCCCTCGCCGAAAAAGGCCATCGACCGGGCAAAAAGACTGTCGGGCGTGGCCTGAAGGGCCGCAAACAGATCCTGCGGATCCTCCTGCGTGAGCCGCGCGCAATAGGTCTGCAGCCCAGGGTCGAGCCCGAGCGCGAAGCTGCCGCTGGCATGGTCCGGCAGAACCCGGTCGATCAGCACCCGCTTGAGCAGCAGAGGCAGCGGCCGCAGGCCCGAAGCCCGACAGAGGATCTCGCCCAGAAGATGGCCATAGGTCATGTTGTGATAGACCGGGGCGGCACGCGGCGGCACCACCGGGGCTGAGCAGGCGAGATGGTCGGTCATCCGCTGCCAGCTGTAGAGATCCCCGCGCGCCACCGGCCCGTCGACCGCCGGCAGGCCGGCACGATGGGTCAGCACATCGCGCAGGGTGATGTCGGCCTTGCCGCCTTGCGCAAGTTCGGGCCAAAGCCGCGCGACCGGCGCATTGAGCGCCAGAAGACCCCGGTCGATCAGAACATGGGCCAGCAGCGACAGCACACCCTTGGTGACCGAAAAACAGCAGGCCAGCGTGCCGCGTCGCCAGGGCCGGCCCGGCGTGGCCTCGCCGCCCCACATCTCAAGAAGCACCGCACCGTCGCGCATCACGCAAAGCCCGCCGCGCTCCTGCCCGCTTTCGATGCTGGCTGCAAACGCCTCGGCCAGCGGCGCTAGCGCGGGGTCCCACTTGCCATGCACCCTGCCGGGCATGGGGTGCGGCCCCTAACCTGCGGACCGGTCCGGCGGCGCAATCGGGCAACCGGGCTCGCGGCTGACCAGATCGAAGACAAAGAGGAACTTTGCCATTCCCGTCAGCACCGCAAGGCAGACGCCAAGCTCGAAGATCTCGCCATCGTCGAAATGCGCCGAGAGGGCGGCGTAAAGGGCCGTGTCGAGCCCGCCTGCCATGTTGGGCAGCGCCATCTCCTCGCAGAGGCGCAGCACCGCCTGTTCCCGCGCATCGAAAAGCGGTGAGCTCACCCGATCCAGCGCGTCGATCTGGGCCTGGGTCACCCCGGCCTCCAGAGCCGCCTTTTCGTTCCCGCGGTTACAGAAGGCACAGCCATGCAGGGTGGAGAGC
>JBCBKN010000205.1:0-8280 GCA_038521775.1 Pseudomonadota bacterium
GAAGAGGAGGATTGCCGACCATGTCCATCTCGCAGGAACTGGAGCGACTGACCGAACTGCACCGCGATGGTGCGCTGTCCCAAGAAGAGTTCGAGGCCGCCAAGGCCCGCCTCCTGCGCCAGGAGGGGGGACAGGGGCGCAGCGGGCTGGTCGCCCTCTTGGGCTGGTTCCTCGAAGGCCTGGTCGCGCGCGTCCTCGCGCCGCTCATCCTCGCCGCGCTGGTGGGCGCCGGCGTCGCCGTCTTCACATCCATCGAAATCGGCATCGCCGTTTTCGTGCTGATCATCGTCTGCGCCATTGCGGTGGCGTTCTTCGCCAATGGCGATCTTTGAGCGGGGTTCATCCTCAGACCCTCTCGATGATCTTTTCGCCAAACAGGCCCTGCGGGCGGAAGACCAGCACCACCAGCGCCAGCACATAGGCAAACCAGTTTTCCGTCGCCGAGGTGTTGGACCCGAAGATCGCCGCAAAGGTTTCGGTCGAGGAAGCGGCATACTCGAAGAACTTCTCGCCCGCCCCGATGATCAGCCCGCCGACAATCGCGCCGGGGATCGAGGTGAAGCCGCCCAGGATCAGGACCGGCAGCGCCTTGAGGGCGATGAGCGAGAGCTGGAACTGCACGCCCGATTTCGCGCCCCACATCATGCCAGCGACCAGAGCGATGAAGCCCGCGATGCCCCAGACCATCACCCAGATCGTGCGCAGCGAGATCCCCACCGAAAGTGCTGCCTGGTGGTCATCGGCCACCGCGCGCAGGGCCCGGCCGGGCCGGGTGAATTGCGAAAAGAGCGTGAGCGAGACGACGAGCACCACCGCGACCAGGGCCGCGACGACATCCAGCCGGTCGACATACATGCCGAAATAGCGTGCATCCTCGGGCGCCCAGCCGATGGTCTGCTCTTCAACCCAGAACGACCCGCCCTCGGGCAGGCCCAGATGCAGGTATTTCAGCTCGGCCGTCCACATCAGATCGCCCACCCCTTCCAGGAAGAAGGCAAGCCCGATCGTGGCCATGAAAAGGATAATCGGCTCCTGATTGACCAGATGCTTGAGCACGAAGCGTTCGACCGCCCAGGCCAGCGCGACCATGACCAGAATGGTGAAGATGATCGCCAGGATCGCCGGCACCTGCCAGCCGAAATGATGGATCGAGGTGCCGAAGATGGTGTTGATGAGATGCGCAAACGGCACCTGGCCCGACTGGATGCCGGCCAGCGTCATAGCAGCAAACAGCGCCATAACCCCCTGGGCATAATTGAAGATGCCCGAGGATTTGAAGATCAGCACAAAGCCCAGCGCAACCAGCGAATACATGATCCCGGTGAGCAGCCCGTTGAGAAACACCTCAGCCACATTCAGCCGGTCGACCGGCCCGGCCTGGATCAGCAGGAAGACCCCGATCAGCGCCAGGATCGCCGAAAGCCCTGCCAATGCGCGATTGCCGCTCAGTCCTGACATTGCATGCTCCTTCTCAGCTCTGCGCGCAGATGGGCAGCCATACGGGTGCCAGGATTGATCTCACCGCGCCCGCGACCACCGCACCCGAGGCACGCAGGGGTCACGGCCGCGGGGCTTACTGCAGCGGTGTTCGCGGCCGCGGGGCTTACCGCAGCGGGGCTCACTGCAGCGGCCAGAACCGGAAGCGAAACTCGGTATGCGGCTCGGGCAGCAGGCGCAGCTCGCCGGCGGGGCTGTCGGCAGTCGGCGCGGCTGGGGCGGGCGGTTGCAGCCACAGCAGCACCAGTATCGCCAGTTCGAACATGCGCGCCCCTCCCTCGCCGGAGCGGTCCTGGCCGGGTTTCAGCACATCGCCGGGCGGCCGTTTCCCGCCGCGGATCAATCATGGCTGACCCCCAGATAGGCGTCGATCACCTCGGGATTGCCGCGCACCTCGTCCGGGGTGCCATCGCCGATCTTGCGGCCATAATCGAGCACCACGACCCGGTCGGAGATGTCCATCACCACGCCCATATCATGCTCGATCAGCGCAATGGTGGTGCCGAACTCCTCATTCACATCGAGGATGAAGCGGCACATATCCTCCTTTTCCTCGACATTCATGCCCGCCATGGGCTCGTCGAGGAGGAGGAGCTCCGGCTCGGCGGCCAGCGCCCGGCCCAGCTCCACCCGCTTTTGCAAGCCGTAGGGCAGCCGGCCCACAGGGGTTTTGCGGATCGCCTGGATCTCCAGAAAATCGATGATCTCCTCGACCCGGCGGCGATGCTCGGTCTCCTCGCGCTCGGCCCGGCCCCACCAGATCGCCTGTTCCCAGATCGTGGCCTTGGTGCGGGTCAGCCGCCCGGTCATGATATTGTCGAGCGTGGTCATGCCCTTGAAAAGGGCGATGTTCTGGAAGGTGCGGGCGATGCCCTGATGGGCGATCTCATAGGGCCGCATCGGCCCGCGCTTTTGCCCGTGAAACCAGACCTCGCCCTCCTGCGGGTGATAAAACCCGTTGATGACGTTGAGCATGGAGGATTTACCGGCGCCGTTTGGCCCGATGATGGCGCGGACCTCGCCCTTGCGGACATCGAATGAGATGTCTTTGAGCGCCACCACACCACCAAAGCGCAGGGTGATGCCGCGCACGTCCAGCACCACCTCGCCCGGCGCCATCTCGCCCGGCGCTACCTCTGCGGCCGCGGGCGCGGTCGTTTGCGGTGCCGCTTCGCTTAATGCCATGGTCTCAGCCCTCCTCGCCCAGGCAGATGGGGTCGCCGATATCGGCATGGCTCAGGCTGATGGTTGCAAATGCGCCCCAGCTTTCGGGGTCCTTGTGCGACCCGCCGGCGCTGACCAGGATCTGGACCGTCTTGCCTTCGGCCAAAGGCATCACCCGGTTGTAGGACAGAAACACGCCAAAGCCGAGCTGCACACAGGTGAAGAACGGCGCCCAGTCCGGTCCGCGCCCCAATGCCCGCGCCCAGGCCGCCGTTTTCTGAGCCACGCTGTTGGCCAGCGGCGTCGGCAGGCCCTGGGCATCGGCCTCAAAAAAGGTCATGCCGCAAAACCGCCCGCTGTCATCGACCGACCAGGTGAGCAGAGTGCGCCCGTCATGCAGAAGAAAGCTGTCCTTTGGCACCTCGCCCCATGCCTGATGGTCCGGATTGTCGGGGTCCACCCGCACCAGGCCAGCCGCATCGGGCTGCTGCGCCTCGGCCACCCAGGGCATGCAATGGCTTTCGACCAGCGCAAGAACCGCATCCGGCATCTGGGCGTCCTCGACCGCCTGCGCGGCAGTGGCGAGAGGTTGAAGGGCCAGGAGCGCGGCCGCCCATGCGGCCCTCATTCCGCCGCCCTCGCCTGGGCGACCGGCACCACCTCGCAGGTGAGGATCTGCATCGTGCCGCGGATCATCCCCTTGCGGCCATCCTCATAGGTGACCTCGGTCTCGCCCGCGACCTCGCTGGCCCCCGAGTAAAGCGCATCGACCAGCGTGCCGTATTTCTCCTCGATGATCCGCCGGCGCACCTTGCGGGTGCGGGTCAGCTCGCCATCATCGGCGTCGAGCTCCTTATAGAGCACCAGAAAGCGGTGGACCTGGCAGCCTGACAGCATCGCATCACTGGCCAGCGAGGCGTTCACCTCCTCGATATTCGCCTTGATCATCTCCAGAACCCGCGGGTGCTGGCTGAGCTCCTGATAGGAGGCATAGGCGATGGTGTTGCGTTCGGCCCAGTTTCCCACCGCGGTCAGGTCGATATTGATGAAGGCGCAGCACCGGTCGCGGCCCGCGCCGAAGACCACGGCCTCCAGAATGTTGGGATAGAATTTCAGCTTGTTCTCGACATATTTGGGCGCAAACAGGCTGCCATCGGCGGTTTTGCCGACATCCTTGGCCCGGTCGATGATGCGCAGATGGCCGGTGCCCTCTTCGATGAAGCCGGCATCGCCGGTGGCCACCCAGCCCTCGGGATCCTTGGTCGAGGCCGTGCTGTCGGCATTCTTGTAATATTCCTGAAACACCCCGGGCGAGCGGTAAAAGACCTCGCCGCTGTCGCCGATGCGGATCTCCACCCCCGGGCTGGGCACGCCGACCGTGTCGGCCCGCACCTCGCCATCGGGCTGCTGGGTGATGAAGACGCTCGCCTCGGTCTGCCCGTATAGCTGCTTGAGATTGATGCCCAGGCTGCGCCAGAACTCAAAGATCTCCGGCCCGATCGCTTCGCCCGCGGTATAGGCCACGCGCACCCGGCTCATGCCCGCGCGGCTGCGCACCGGTCCGATGATGGTCAGCTCGGCCAGCCGGTAAAGCAGACGGTCGACGAACCCCACGGTCTCACCGTCCAGCAGCGCCGGGCCGACGCGCTTGGCCAGCTTCATGCAGCGATCAAACATCCAGCGTTTGGTGGGCCCGGCATCCTCCATCCGGATCATCAGAATGGTCAGCCGCTCCTCGAAATAGCGCGGCGGGGCGAAGAAATAGGTCGGCGCGATCTCATGCAGGTTTTCATACATGGTCGACGGTTCTTCGGGGCAGCAGACGCAAAAGCCGCACCAATAGGCCTGGGCCATCGAGAAGATGAAATCGCCCACCCAGGCCATGGGCAGATAGGCAAGGATCACATCATCGCCGCGCAGCTTGTCGAAGGTCGCCGAATTGCGCGCGGTCTCGATGATGTTGTCATTGGTCAGCACCACGCCCTTGGGCCGGCCGGTGGTGCCCGAGGTGTAGAGCATCACGCAGGTGTCGCTGCCCGTCGCGCGCTCGATCTGCGCATCGAGCTCGGCACCATGCGCCGTGGCGGCCGCGCGGCCGGCCGTGACCACCTCCTCCAGCGCATGCATATTGGTGTGGTCGTATTTGCGCAGGCCACGGGGGTCGAGATAAAGGATCTTGCGCAGACCCGGCAGCCGTTCGGCGACCTCCAGGACCTTGTCGACCTGCTCCTGATCCTCGGCGATCACCAGGCTCGCACCGCAATGGTCGAGCACATAGGCCATCTCCTCGGCCACCGCATCCTGGTAGAGCGGCACCGGGATCGCGCCCAGCGACTGAATGGCGACCATCGACTGGTAGAGCGCCGGCCGGTTGGTCCCGATCACCGCGGCATGTTCGCCCGGCTTGAGGCCCAGCGCCATCAGCCCCAGCGCCGTGTCGCGCACCTTGGCTGCGACCTCGGCCCAGGTTTCGGTCTGCCAGACGCCGTATTCCTTTTCGCGGTAGGCCGGCTGACGGCCCATCTTGCCCGCATTGCGGGCCAGCAGCTTTGGAAAGCTGTTCAAGCCGGTTTCGGCACCCGTTTGGGTGCGCGTCTCGGAGCCAGTGTCGGGCGCCACGCAATTCCTCCCCTGAATGGTCCAGCGCCGATGACGCCGCTCCGAGGTTCTCCGCCCCGTTCGAGCAACATTGTTGCTTGCTTTTTGCACGAGGTAAAGACCTGACGCCCCGGGGCGGGTTCGATGCCGTGCTCGCCCAGCCTCGGTGACGGTCTGCGTGCCGGTCGCCCGGCGAGTGGCCCCGCCCATGGCCACAATGCAGAATGACCCGAGCATGCGGCTTGAAAAAAACGCGCCGCCCGCCCAAGCATCGACCGATGAGCCGCGTCTGATGGGAGAGATGCGGATGGCGACAGGCGATGAGGATCTGGCCCGCGAGGCGGCCCGGGGCGACCGGGCGGCATTCGCTGTGCTGGTCGACCGGCATTACGATGCGATCTTCCGGCTTGCCTGGCGTCTTTTGGGCAGCCGTGCGGATGCCGAGGATGTGGCGCAGGATGTCTGTGTGGCCCTGCCCGCCAAGCTTGGCCGGTTCGAGGCCCGGGCACGCTTCACAACATGGCTTCACCGGGTCACGCTGAACGCGGTGCGCGACCATCTGCGCCGCCGGGCGACGCGTCAACGCGCGGCGGAAGGCTGGGGCGAGGTGGAGCTGATGCGCAGCGCCGAGGCGGCCGAAACCCGCGCCGCGCTGGGGTGGCTGGCATCCGCGATGTCGGCGCTGCCCGACGACCAGCGCGAGACCGCGGCGCTGGTGCTGGGCGAAGAGCTCAGCCATGCCGAGGCGGGGGCCGTGCTGGGCATTTCGGCGGGCACGGTGAGCTGGCGGATGAGCGCGATCCGCGCCGCGCTGCGGGCGATGGCCGCAGCAGAGGAGGAGGAGATATGAGCGACGAGCTCGACAGGCTCCAAAACGCCCTGCGCGACGCGACACCCGCGCCGGCACCGCAGGCGCGCGACCGGGCGCTGGCCGCGGCCCTGGCAGCCTTCGACGCCGCGGCCGAAAAAAATCTTTCCGGCAGCCAAGCCGGGGAGGTGCAGCTGCGTTCCAAAGACACCCGGCCGCATTGGGCGGCGCGGCTCTTTGGAGGATTGCAAATGCCCAGCCTCTCTCTCAAACCCGCCCTCTTGGGCGGCGCGTCTCTGGCGGTTCTGGCCATGGCGGTGGTGATCGTTCAGGACCCCGACCTGCTCGACCCGCAGCCAAAGCCGGTCACCGTGCCGACATCGCAGCAGGTTTCGCAGCCGACGCTGCTCACCGACACCCAGCCGCGCACTGACCGCGACACCGGCACTGACCCCGGCACTGTCACTGTGACCGAAACCGACATTGAAGAGGCGCGGAACGCCGGCCCTGTGATTGGTGGTCAGCTGGTCACCCGAAGAGAGGCCGAAAACACGCCCGCACCGGCCGAGCCCCTGCCCGCCGCACCGCTGCAGGAGGCCCCCGCGCCCATGGCATCGGCGCGTGCCCCGGACGACGCCGTTCGGCTGCGCCAAAGTCTCAGCGATATGGAGCGCGTCCAGCCGATGATGCGCCAGCCCAGCGTTGCGCCAAGCCCCGAGCGTGCCACCCGCGAGCTTGGCCTTGTCGCGCCGCCGCCGCCCGGCATCGTGGCCCCCGACGCCGCAACCCAGGATGCGCCGGTGATCGCGCCGCCCGATCGCGACCGCTTTGAGACCAGGCCCGACAACCCGGTCAAAACAGTGGCCGAGGAGCCGGTCTCGACCTTCTCCATCGATGTCGACACCGCCTCCTATGCCTGGATGCGCCGGTCGCTCAACCAGGGCCAGATGCCCGATCCCGAGGCCGTGCGGATCGAGGAGCTGGTGAATTATTTCACCTATGCCTACCCCGCGCCCGAAACCCGCGACACGCCCTTTGAGACCTCGGTCAGCGTCATGCCCTCGCCCTGGAATGCGGACCGCAAGCTTCTGCATATCGGCATTCAGGGCTACGCGCTCAGCGATGCGGATCGTCCCGACGCCAATCTGGTCTTTCTCATCGATGTCTCGGGCTCGATGCAGGCCGCCGACAAGCTGCCGCTTCTGGTCAATGCCTTCCGCCTGCTTCTGACCGAGCTGCGCCCCACCGATGAGGTGGCCATCGTCACCTATGCCGGCGGCGCGGGCGTGGCGTTGGAGCCGACTCCGGCGGCCGAGGCCGATGCGATCCTTGCGGTGCTGGAGCGGCTTCAGGCCGGCGGCGGCACCCGCGGCGAGGCGGGGCTGCGCGAGGCCTATGCCCTGGCCGAAGCGATGATGGAAGAGGGCGAGATCACCCGCGTGCTGCTCGCAACCGATGGCGATTTCAACCTCGGCCTGTCCTCCGATGACGCCCTCACCGCGCTGATCGAGGAGAAGCGCGAAACCGGGGTCTTTCTCTCCGTGCTCGGCTTTGGCGAGGGCAATTACAACGACGCGCTCATGCAGCGCCTGGCCCAAAACGGCAATGGCATCGCGGCCTATATCGACAGCCTGATGGAGGCCCGCAAGGTGCTGGTCGAAGGCGTGACCGGCGCGCTTTTTCCCATCGCCAAGGATGTGAAGATCCAGATCGAGTTCAACCCCGCCACCATCGCCGAATACCGGCTCATCGGCTATGAAACCCGCGCGCTCAACCGCGAGGATTTCAACGATGACAGCGTCGATGCCGGCGAGATCGGCGCGGGCCATTCGGTGACCGCGATCTATGAGATCACCCCGGTGGACAGCCCTGCCCGCGCGACCGACCCCCTGCGCTATGCCCAGACCGATGCGCAACCGGCGGCGCAACCCGAGGCGCAACCCGATAATGGGCCTGAAAATGAGACGGCCGCCCAGGCCGATCCCGCACCCGATCCCAGCACCGAATACGCCTTTCTCAAGCTGCGCTACAAACTGCCCGATGCCGAAGAAAGCGTGCTCGTCACCCGCCCCGTCACCCCCGCCGACGAAGCCGCGACGCAAGAGGCGCGCTTTGCCGCCGCGGTCGCGGGCTTCGGCCAGCTCCTCAAAGGCGGGCGCTATCTGGGCGATTGGAGCTATGCCGAGGCGCTGGCCCTCGCCCGCGCCAATCTC